>JBGQCZ010000795.1:0-2854 GCA_041495645.1 Gemmataceae bacterium
AGGGATCGACCGCGGGGTAAATGCCCTTTTCCGTGATGCGCCGCTCCAGGTAGATGAAGGCGTCGAGGTGCTGGAAAGCGTTGGCCGGCGCGGGGTCGGTCGGATCGTCGGCGGGGACGTAAACGGCCTGCACGGAGGTGATGGCGCCCTTGATGGTCGAAGTGATGCGTTCCTGCAACTCGCCCATTTCCGTGGCCAGCGTGGGCTGATAACCCACGGCGCTTGGCATACGTCCGAGAAGAGCGGACACTTCGGAGCCGGCCTGCGAGAAGCGGAAGACGTTGTCGACGAAGAGCAACGTATCGGCGCCGGTCGAATCGCGAAACCATTCGGCCATGGTAAGAGCCGAAAGGGCGACGCGGAGTCGAGCGCCGGGCGGTTCGTTCATCTGGCCGAAGACCATGACCATTTTCGAGATGACGTACTGAGGGGGTTCCGTTATGCCGATTCGGGTTTCCTGCATTTCGAGCCAGAGGTCGTTGCCCTCGCGGGTGCGCTCGCCGACGCCGGCAAACACCGAGTAGCCGCCGTGTTGGCTGGCGACGCGGGCAATCAACTCCTGGAGAATAACCGTCTTGCCAAGACCGGCCCCACCGAACAGACCGGCCTTACCGCCGCGAACCAGAGGGGTGAGCAGGTCGATCACTTTGATGCCGGTCTCGAAAATTTCGGTCTTCGCGGAGAGATCCTTGAAAAGGGGCGGTTCGCGGTGGATTGGCCGCGTCTCCTTGGCGTTAATGGGGAGGCCGCCGTCAATCGGCTCGCCCAGCAGGTTGAAAACACGGCCAAGGGTTTCCTTGCCGACGGGCACGGTAACCGGAGCGCCGGTGTCCTTGACCTTCATGCCGCGAGTAAGACCGTCGGTCGAGCCGAGTGCGACACAACGGACGCGGCTGCCGCCCAAGTGCTGCTGCACTTCGCCGGTGAGCCGCAACTTGATCGCCTTCGCGTCCTCATCGATGCGGACGGCGTTGTAGATGTCCGGCAATTGGTCCTCGGGAAACTCGACGTCGAACGTCGAGCCGATGACCTGCACGATCTTGCCGATGCCTTTGCCTTTTGCCGTAGCCGTTGCCATGATGACTCCGTGAAACGATTAGTCAACTTTGATTGTTCGACCCGCGTCAATCTCGTCAATGAAGCGAGCAATCTCCGCATTGGAGTGCGGACGGGCTTTGTCCGCCAACCGATAGAGTTTTTCCAAATCGAGTGTCTTGCGATTGTGCGCCACCATATTCATGAAATCGGCCGCATCTTGCACCCTTCGTGGCGGCTTCCGATTCGGCGAGGTCATTGCAAGAAACTTCGAAATCAACGCCATCTCCAAGTCCGGTATGCGATGGGACTTTCCCACTGGAATCGTGTGCCGGAAGACAAGCCGAATTCCTTCCGACGATGGTTTCATTACATCAATGGCAACTTTCTGCGTTGCAGGATTGAAAAACCGAGCGACGGCCGAGTTCTCAACAACTTCAAGGTAGGGGAAGGTCTTCTCCAGAGTGCGAATCGCCTTACGGACGTCCTTCTTCACGACCAAAACGTCAACATCTTGCGTCGCGCGCGCTTCATCACGATAACCATTAAGCCCATGCGTGCCCATCAAGACGTAGCTGATGCCGGCTTTGTTCAAGGCGGCGATGACATTTTCGGGCGTTACGCTCAGCACATTGGATTCCCTCTCTTTGCGGAACCAGCGTGTCACCTCGCTGCCGATATGCAGCGCCTGCAGGTGCTCGCGTGCAAAGGCTGCCTTGGATCGAGCCGTTTGGATCACGTTCCACAAATCTCATTTAAGCGATTCGGCGCCGCCGACGATCTCGGCGATTTCCTTGGTAATCTGCGCCTGGCGCACGCGGTTGTATTGTCGGGCCAAGTCCTTCGACATTGTCTCGGCGGATTCGGTCGCCTGTTTCATGGCCACGCGGCGGGCGATTTGTTCGCTCACGGCCGCGTCGAGGAAGCATTTGAAGAGTCGGACTTTGAACGACTCCGGCAGAATCTGCTCGAGGATTTCGGCGGCGGCCGGGAGGAATTCGTACTCGACCGTGACGGCGCCCTTCGGTTTCGTGGTCACTGGAGAGAGCGGCAGCAGCGTTTCAATCATCGGCATCTGCCGGGAGGCGCTGATGAATTTCATGTACGCCACTTCGACCCGGTCCACCTGCCCGCTGACGTACTCGTGAATGAACCGGTCGGCGATCGGGTTCACTTCCTCGAACTTCGGCTTTTCTTCGAAGTTGGTGTAAGTGTGATCGGCCGCAATGCCCTGGTAACGGTAGCTGGCGATGGCCCGCTTGCCGGAAAGATCGAGATGCAATTCGGCACCCGAAGCGCGAATCTCTTTGATGCGAGCGTTGGCTGTGCGCAGGATGCCGGCGTTGTACCCCCCGCAGAGGCCGCGATTCGAAGACAACACCAGCAACCGAACGGCCTTCACCTCGGCGCGTGTTTCGAGAAGCGGGTGCTTCACGTCGGAGGCGCTGGCGCTGAGGTCGGCGGCCAATTCGGCGATCTTGCGGGTGTACTCGGCGGCTTCCGAGGCGCGGTCCATCGCTTTCTTGAAGCGGGCGGTGGCGATCAACTCCATCGTCCGCGTGATCTTGCGGATGTTGGCAATCGCCTTGCGGCGGCGCACGAGTTCGCGTGTCTTGGCCATGCAATCCCCGACCGAATCGGAAACACTCGTTTCTTACTTCACCTTGTACTGCAGCTTGAATTCTTCGATCGCCTTGCGCATCGCCGGCTCGTTCTTGTCGGTAATGCGCCGCGACTCTTTCAACTCCGTCCGCACGTCCGCCTTCTGCTCGCGCATGAACGTCAGGAACTGTTCTTCCCAGCTGCGCACCTGCTTGAT
>JBGQCZ010000796.1:0-2846 GCA_041495645.1 Gemmataceae bacterium
CACCGCCGGCTATCTCAGCCGCGACCGCAACGAACCGGATGGCTGAAACTGCGTCTGGTTGGCTGTCGTGTCACAGCCTGGCAATCGTGGCAGCAATGTCCCGCTGCCCGGAAAGTTGGATAAGTCGCTCGGCGAGTTTTGGGTGAATAATCCCTGGCAAATTGTCAGCGAAGGCCACAATTTGAGCGCCTTCGAACGCAATCGTGCCTTCCTGAACGTGAAGGGGCAGAACTTTGTTGACATCAGCCACTTGACGGGTGCTGACAGCGACGGCGACGGCCGTTCGGTCGTAGCGGCCGACTTCCGCAATGTCGGCATGATGGACTTGATCGTCCGGCAGGCGGGCGGCGGGCCGCTGTTGCTGTACGAAAATCATCTTCCACGCCGCAATTATCTGAAAGTGTCGTTGCGTGGCCACACCAGCAATCGACAAGGAATTGGCGCGCGCTTGACCGCCGTGGTGTCCGGCCAGCAATTGGTGCGCGAGATGTATCCGGCCAACGGCTATTTTTCGCAGTCGCCGAACATCGTGCATTTCGGTCTGGCCGATGCCGACACCGTCGAAACGCTCAGCATCCGCTGGCCTTCGGGCAAGGTCCAGCAACTAAGAAACCTCAAGGGAAACCGGCACATTGTGGTGGATGAGAATAATGATGCGATCGAAACGGTCGTTCCCGGCCAACCGATTGCCCCATGAGGTCAGAAGTCAGAGGCCAGTGGTCGGAGCCCGAAGCGTCCGCGAGGGGAACAGTACCTAAAGCGTCAGCAAGAGTTCCCTCGCTGACGCTTCGGGCTCTGACCACTGACTTCAAACTCACTTCTTTACAGCAAACAATGCCTCGATTTCCTCGTCCGTCAGCTTGTCCTTGCCGTCGGTGGTGTCGATGATCAGCGCCATCTTGCTCGGCGCGACCCACACGAGGTGGTTGCCCAGGCGGAAGACGTCTTTCATCTTCGGGTTCTTTTCGAGAATGCGGAAGTAGGCGTCGCTTTGAGCTTTGACCGTCACGCACTTCATGTTCGGCTCGTAGCCCTCGTCGATCCACACCCCGCCGAGTTCAATGCACAGGCGGCCGTTGCAACTCACATTGGCCGTCGCCGACCAGCGTTCCTGGCAACGCAAACTGTTGTTGGCGACGGAGAGATCGACGCCCAGCTTGCCGGTCTGCGTGTTCCGGTATTGTTTCCCGTCGAGCTGCTTCTTGGCTTCATCGAAGGCGGCTTTCTGATCGCGGGCCTGGTTAATGCCGTCCATCACGCGGCGCAAGTTCACGTCCTTGTCGGCGCCTTTTGCGAGCCCTTCGGCTTCCTTCCTCAGGCGGTCGTCTTCGTACAAGCCACGTTTGCCTGCCGCGTCGCCGGGCTTTTCTTGGTTCTCGCGAGCGAACTCGGCCACGGTCTTCGGTTTGGCTGCCCCACCACCGGCCCCAGCCAATCCGCCGGGCGCGAAGCCGCCGCCAAAGCCGCCGCGACCGGAGCCGTCCATTGGAATTGATCCGCGGACGCCCACTTGCCCGCCGCCCAGCGGCATACCCGCCACCGGCATCGCGGCGTCGGGCACGATCAAGTGGCTCGTGTACGGCGTGGCAATGCTGTATTTCTTGGCCAGGCTCAGCAGTTCCGTCATCACTTCCTTGCTCTCGCCGTTCAAGCGAATCTGGTCGACCAGGAAGCCGACTTTGCGACGTGCCCAGATGTGCTCGACGAAATCGCGCTCTTCGTTCGTATTCGATTGGAAATTTGTTTCAAACACAAAGTCGCGGCTTTCCTTACCCATCACGCCGCTGAGCTTGATCGAACCGGCCCCCTGCCCTGTGTACCGGCCCAACACCACCAGTTGCCCACCGTGGAACAGGTCGGGGAGGTTTGGCGGATAGACTTCCTCCAGCCGGATATTGTCGCTGGTCGTGAGCCGCAAATTGGCCAACACCGGATGGCTGATCTTGGCGTACAAGCTGCTGGCTTTCACCTCAATGTCCTCGGCCGGCCGCACATAGGTGCTGACCGCCCGCGTTTGCTCCGCCAACTGATCCAGCATCGTGGCATTCACATCGTCGCCCACGCCGAAAGTGAAAATGCGCGTGTTGGTCTGGTTTTTCTGAGCGACGTTCTTCAAAATCTTATCTGGATTACGCTCGCCGACGGTCGGCTCGCCGTCGGTGAAGAACACGACGGTGAAGGTGCGGCTATCATCGCTTGTGCGCATGTCCAACGCGGAATTCAACGCATCCTGAATCGCGGTTCCGCCCGCGGACTTCAGATCGTCCACCCATTTCTTGGCGTGTTCGATGCGCTCGGAGGAAACCGATTCCAAATTCTCGCGATAGCGCGTCACGGTGGTAGAGAAGTTCATTACGGCGAAGCGGTCCTGTGGATTGAGCCCGCTGAGGCAAAGCTTCAGCGCCTTCTTGGCCTGATCCATCTTGATCCCGGCCATGCTGCCCGAGGTGTCGAGCACCATGACCATGTCGCGCGGAATGGCCGTGGATTTCGACACTTCCATGTCCGGCGAAATCAACATCAGGAAATAGCCGTTCTCGCTGCTGATCGGCCGGTAAAACATCGGCGTCAGGCCGACTTCCTTGTGTCCGGTCGTGTAAAAGATCTGAAAGTCTTTGTCGAGGAACGCCTGGTTGCGCTCGAAGACCACTTCCGATTCGTGGTCGCTGATTTTCTTGATGCCGATGGCGTGGGTCGGGCTGTAAATGTTCTGCACCTTGTGCTGCGACTTGATGGTGGCCTTGATGCTGAACTCTTCGAGGGTGCGGGTCGCCTTGCCGTCGGTCTTCATCGGGTAGATGTACTCGATCACGTCGGCCTCGGATTGGATCACGGCGGTGAAGCTG
>JBGQCZ010000797.1:0-2843 GCA_041495645.1 Gemmataceae bacterium
GGAGATGCTCGCGGTCCTGTTCGAGCGACTTGTCGAATTTCAAGCGATAGAATTGTGCGACTTTGGCGTCGACAAAAGTTGGCTCGGACAAATGGGCCAGCATGTAATCCATGCGATTGCGCTGCATCGCCTTGGTGATCGAGATCATCGCCGTCTTTGGCGAAGTCTGCGGGTAAAGCTCTAGCTCAGCGGGCACGCTGAACCGCGGTGCTTCAGGTTTTTTCTCTTGGGCCATCATCCCCCACGTGCCCAACGTCAGCGCGACAACCAGAACAGATCCCGTTCGCATCACATCGCCTCCAAAACGAGCAATTCTCGCTGAGACTATGCTTACCCGACCGACGCGGATCAGGCAACCGCAGTCGATCTTTCCCCCAACAAATGTTAGAATACTCCCATGCCCGGCAACAGTTTTGGCGAATTGTTTCGCGTCACCACCGCTGGCGTCAGCCACGGCCCCGGCTACATGGTCATTGTCGACGGTTGCCCGCCCGGCTTGCCTTTGAGCGTCGATGACCTGCTTCCCGACCTGCGCCGCCGCCGGCCCGGCCAATCCACAATCGTGAGCCAACGCGACGAACCCGACCTGCCCGAAATCTGGTCCGGCGTCTTCGAAGGCGTGACCGACGGCACCAGTATCGGCATTCTCTTCCGCAACCAGGACCAGCGCAGCGCCGATTACTCCGACATCAAAGACAAATACCGCCCCGGCCACGCCGACTTCACTTTCGATGCGAAATACGGCTTGCGCGATTATCGCGGCGGCGGCCGCTCCAGTGCTCGTGAAACACTGTGCCGGGTCGCCGCCGCGTCGATCGCCAAGAAACTTCTTGCGAAGCTGGGCGTGCGCATCATCGGCTACGTCAAGCAAGTCGGTGATGTGGTCGCGAACATTGCCGATCCGAAATCGGTAACGTTGGAGCAAGTCGAAGCCAACCCGGTGCGCTGTCCTGATTCAACTGCCGCCCAGAAGATGATCGAGCTAATCGAGACCGTGCGCAAGGAGCGCGATTCGATTGGCGGCATCTGCGAATTGGTTGCGACCGGTGTCCCGCCGGGCTGGGGCGAACCCGTTTTCGACAAGCTCAAAGCCGATCTTGCCAAAGGCCTGCTCTCGCTTCCGGCCGTAACCGCGTTTGAATACGGCGCCGGCTTCGCGGTCGCGACGGCACGCGGTAGTCAGAATAATGACTCTTTTATTTCTAAAGCGAGCCAGGGGGTTTATCCCCCTGGAAAACCGCAAATTGGGACTGAGACCAACCGTCATGGCGGAATGCTCGGCGGGATTTCCAGCGGTGAGCCGATCATCTGCCGCGTCGCCATCAAACCCACCAGCAGCTTGCCCCAGCCGCAACGAACCGTGACGCGCGAAGGTGTACCGACGGAGATCAGTGTGAAGGGTCGCCACGATCCGTGCCTGTTGCCGAGATTCGTGCCAATGGGCGAAGCCATGATGGCGCTAGTGCTGGTCGATCACTGGTTACGGTGGAAGGCACAGTGCGGGTAAGGGAAACGCAAGTTTCCTATGCTGGAATTCGAGGCCGATGAGCGTTAGGCCTCAGCAAAGTATGCTCAGTCTAACAGTCGGTCAATCCTCGTCGCTTTGTCTCGCGGCACTGTCAACCAAGAGGTCGAAGGATTCGGCGTATTGAGGATGCACAGCCGCAAGTTGAGCTCGAAGGTTTTCGACCTGGTCGGCATTGTTACGGATTAGCCGGACAACGTCGCTCTTGTCTTGCTCCCGGGCGGCTGCAATCTTCAAGAGAATAGTGGCCGAAATGGTCATATAGCGCAGCCGGCCGGGTTCGGCCCCCAATTCGTGTGGATGGGGAATGGTGGTTGGCGCAAGTCGGCCCACAACTCCCGGGCGCGCGCCCTCCGGCAGAATATCGACTTGAACTCCTGTCTCCTTATGCCGCATCTTGGGCCAACGTCCGGGTTTTTGCGGCAGCAATTCAAAACCCGAAACCGCGGCAACGCGCTGAAACTCATCGATTCGATCCGCCGGCAACGCGATATCGAGGTCTTGCGTCAGACGCGCGGTGAAGCCATGGCGCCAAACTGCCCACCCGCCGCCCAGGACCGCCTCGATATTCGTGGCCTGCAATAGATGATCGATGGCGCGCACAGCGCGACCGTAACGACCAGGCAAGTCCTGAGGTTCCATCATGACGGCCCTTCCGGCATTGAGCTGGTCCGAAAGCTCAATCTGCTCGGTCAGAAAGGCTAGCGTTGTTTGTCCCATTGTTCCTCTATCTTACTGCGGGCGCAGCAATTTCCGCAACTCTTCCCCCACCGCCGACATCTTGATCCGTCGCTGTTGCAAGGTATCGCGGTCGCGGATCGTGACCGTTTCATCTTGCAACGTCTGGCCGTCGATCGTGATGCAAAACGGCGTGCCGGCTTCGTCCTGGCGGCGATATCTGCGCCCGACCGCCCCCTTGTCGTCGAATTGAACGTTGAAATCGGTCTTCAATTCGCGATAGAGCGCGTGGGCCTTTTCCGGCATGCCTTCCTTGTTGACGAGCGGAAAGATCGCGGCTTTGATCGGGGCCAGCCGCGGATGGAACTTCATCACCATGCGCGTTTCCGGCTCGCCTTTGTCGTTGGGCGCGGTGTCCTCGCAATAGGCCTCGCACAGCACCGCCAGCGTGAAGCGATCCGCCCCCGCCGACGGCTCGATCACGTGCGGAGTGTAGCGATACGGCATCTTCGACTTGGCTTCCTCGAGCGCCTTCTTATCGTTGCCATAAGCCGTCTTGTCCGCCTTGGCCCAAAGTTCCTCCTCGAAATAACTCATGTCCTTTCCGCTATGCGTCGCGTGCTGTGTGAGATCATAAGCC
>JBGQCZ010000798.1:0-2842 GCA_041495645.1 Gemmataceae bacterium
CATTTTTTGGTGAGGCCTATCGAGCGCGGGCCGCATTCTCGCGCAACATCGGCAGCAGCTTGGGACGGGGCGCCACAAAACCGACCACTTCGCCGTGTTTTTCCCGCAGCTGAGCGAAGTTCAGGCGCAAGAACGCGTGCAGATCGGGATCGATGGGGCCGTTTAGATACTCGCGAGCGAAACGGGCCATTTGCTCGTCGTAGTGCTTCTTGCTGTGCGTATGAACCTGATAGCGGCCGTGATGACGGCGGAGGTCGCCGTCGAAATTCGGGCCGATATGAAACAACTCGTGAAACAACGTAATGAACTTCTGGTCGAAGCCCTGATTCAGAAATCTCGGCAGACAGAAAGTCATGATGTAGAGGATTTCGCGGCCATCCACTCGGAAACGTTGAACCTGATAGTCGATCCCGCGATGCTGGCGCACAAGTTCGCCGCCGCGGAATCTGAGCGGAGTGACTCGGGCTTGCAGGCCGTGAACCCGGCCGTTTCGCGCTTTGTTGACGGCGAACAGCACGCGCGACACGTCGATGTTTCGCAATTCATCGCATCGGCTCACAATCGCCTGGCACAGGCGTTCGACGTGGCCGCAGAAATCAAACGGTTGATCCGCGGGCCCGGTTGCCAGATAAGGCGGGGCCGAAAACCCAAAGGGTAGGGCAGTCTCCCGTCCGCGAGCCGCAACGGCGTGCCGAGGAAGAGGGTAGGTGGCTTGTTGCCATTCCAAGATGAGCGGAGTCGTTCGTGAGCGCGTTCGCATGCTTCGGCCCCGGCGTTGTTCCGTTACCCATGCTAAGAGGATTACCCAAGCGGGTCAACTCGTCCCCATTTATTCGTCGAATCCGTTGTTTTCGGCAGTTCCAGTAAATTCGGCCCTTGAGTTTCGCCGATGAACATGTCGGGCAAGGAATGCACGCGAATCGACGCTCCCGGCGAGGGCGCGATCGGATATGGGATCTGTACGGAGGCGGAACTTATCATGATCACCGCGCGCGGGTACAAGCGTCTGAGTGTGGCCGCCCTGGCCCTGGTGTTGGCCGGCCTGACCGGCTGTCAGACGTGGGTCGGCGGCATGACGCTGCCCTCTCCGTATTACCTCGATCACAAGCCACAATACTTCCGGCCCGATCCGGACTTCCCGCTGGAGAAGGAACTCGCCACCCAGCAGGGCTATGACCGCTTGGCCGTTGGCCAAGGCGCCAGGTAGGTCGGCACCGCTCCGTCAGATTAGAGCCGCTTGCGGCTTTGCGTCAAATCGCAAAGCCGCAAGCGGCTCTTGTCATGGAACCATGCGGGTAAATGGCGGCACGTAGGCCTGAAGCAATGTAATTGCTCCGACGATCGCGGCCAGCAGAATGCTGTGCCAAATGACGGCTTTGAAGATGTCCGCCTCTCGGCCCAATTGATGTGTCGCCGCCGTCGCCACGCAAATGCTTTGGGCGTCAATCATCTTGCCCATTACCCCGCCCGTGCTGTTGGCCGTGCATATCAACGTTTGCGCTTGCTCCAGTCCCAAACCCGAGCCATCGAAAGCGCCGTTGATGTGAATCTCCGTCGCCGTGATTTTTTGCAAACTTCCGAAGAGGGCATTGCTGCCCGCGTCGGTGCCAGTCAAGAACACACCTAACCAACCAAGGATCGCCGCGAAGAATGGATAGAGGAACCCGGTTTCGGCGAAGGCAATTCCCAACGTCGCGTCCATGCCCGCGTAACGCGTCACGTAGCTGAGCCCGAGCATGCAGGCGATTGTCGGGATCGGCACTTTCATTTGCACGATCGTCTTACGAAGCACCTTGCGAATTTGGGAGAAGTTCATCCGCAGCATCAGCATCGAAACGAGCGCCGCGAAGAGACACGGAGTTCCCGGAGCCGTGAGCCATTTGAATTCGAAGATCGCCGCTTCGGGTTCTTCATTAGCGGGATTCTTGCGCAGCTGTTGAGCGCGTGACACTTCCTCGTGTAAGCCAACGACTTCGACCTTGAAATACGTCTTGATAGGTCCGCTGGTCTTGAGAAACTCTTCGCGTTCCGCCTCGGTCATTTTGGGTCCGAACATCGCTTGGTAAAACTTGTCGGGTCGGAGCGGCAAGCCCGATTTGAATTCCGCTTCTTTTTGCCGCACCAGGCCCGTGATCATGAGAAACACTGACATCAGTGCAAAAGGCATCCATGCGACAACAATCGACTTTTTCGTCAGCGGCGTATGATCGTCGCTGCCGTTGCCCAGCAATGCGGCCACGCTGGCCTGGGCCTCGGCCGCATGCGCATCAGCGGGCTGATTCGAATCTGTTTTTCCTGTCGATGCGGCACGGTCGTAGTGCCAGGGAGTCTTTGGCTTCCAGAACTTCAAAAAAAAGGCCGTGACAACGAGAGAAAAAATGCCGCCGCCGATGTCCGTCATGGGGTACAAGACCAGACCCGGCACGTATTCGTGAATAGTGGCGAAGACAAACTGGAATATGGCAAACGATCCACCGCCTACCACCAGCGCCGGCCACACATGAATTGTCTGCCGCCAGGTGCACATGCACTTCACCATGTAGAACGGCACCAGACATGATAGAAGCGGCAGTTGATGCCCGGCCATCGTGCTGATGCGTTCCGCCGACAGGCCGGTTACGCCCTGAAGCGTGATGATCGGTGTACCCAGCCCGCCGTAGGCAACGGGCGACGTGTTCGCAATCAAGCAAATAACAGCAGCCTTGAACGGATCGAAACCGAGACCGACCAGCATCGCGCCGCAGATGGCCACCGGAGTGCCGCCGCCGGCAGCCCCTTCGAGAAACGCGCCAAATGCGAAGCCAATCAGGACGGCCTGAATTCGGGCATCGCCCGACAACCC
>JBGQCZ010000799.1:0-2834 GCA_041495645.1 Gemmataceae bacterium
CAATTTCTATTTTCCTGCCGGTGTGCCTCACACGAGAAGTTGCTTCACGATATTTCCGGAAACATCGGTCAAGCGGAAATCGCGGCCCTGGAAGCGGTAGGTGAGCTTGGTGTGGTCGAAGCCAAGCAGGGCAGCGAATTCGATTCGGCCATTCTCGCCGCCATTCTTCAGCTCGACGCTCCCTCGGTCGAGGAACGGCTGCAAGCGCTCGATCGCACCTATGGACTGGTTCGCCTGGTGCGCGAATCGGAGTTTTGCCGGTTGGCTCGCCATTACGCAATTCGACTGCTTGGTTGGCTGGTGTGCCTCGACCAACTCTCAATCCGGGACTTCGGTGAAGATGCGTTCGAACTGGTGCGCGGATTCGCGGAATGCTTCGAGGAGTCTCGGGTCGAAGCGGTTGCGGCCGGATTCGAGCATGACCTGCATGGTGGTGCCGTGCGGCAGGGCAGGGCGGTAGGCGCGGCGCGAGCGGCGGGCGTCGTAGACGTCGGCCAAGGCAACGATGCGGGCGGAAAGCGGGATGGCGTCGCCGGCGAGCCGGTCGGGGTAGCCGGTGCCGTCATAGGCTTCGTGGTGGTGGCGGACCACGTCCACGGCGGTGTAAAGGAAGGAGCCGGCGCGGCGGCCGTAAGCTTCGGCGACGCGATGAAGCAGTTGAGCGCCGATGACCGTGTGCGATTGCATGATGATGCGCTCATCTTCGTCGAGCTTGCCGGGTTTTTGCAGAATGTGGTCGGGCAGGGCGATGAAGCCGATGTCGTGGAGCGGGGCGGCGCGTTCGAGGTCCTGCACGAAGCCGGGGGTGATATGCGTCGCCAGGTCGCGGCATTTGGCGGCTTCCTGGCACAAGATGCGGCAATACAGCGGTACGCGCCGCAAATGGCCGTCCGTCTCGTTGGTGCGGAACTGGACGAGATGACTCAAGGCCTGAACGAGCGCCATGCGCGATTGCCGGAGCATCGCGTCGCTGGTTTCGAGATTGCGTTCGAGATCGGCGCTGAGCGTATTCAAATGGTGCCGGAGAAGATCGGCGCGGGTATGGGCCTCGCGCAGATCGAGCGCGGCTTTGACCCGCGTCTGCAATTGCATCGGGCTGAACGGCTTGGCCAGAAAATCGTCGGCCCCATCGAGCAGCAAGCGGCCCATTTCCTCCGGACTTGCCAGTCCCGACATCATGAGGATGCGGGCATCGTGGCAGTTGGGCGTCTCGCGCAAGCGCGGCAGCAACTCGGCGCCGGTCATGCCCGGCATGACCACGTCGAGCAGGACCAACCCATACCGGTTTGTCTGCGCGAACTGCAATGCTTGTATAGCGTCGGTGGCGATGTCGCAAATCGTGCCGTCGTCCTGGATGACCGCCTGGCAAAGCCCGAGGATGGCGGGATCGTCGTCCACGATGAGGACGCGACGGATTTCGGTCTGAGGTTGGTCGGCGTCGGAAAGGGCCCAGACGGCATTGGTAACATCGTTTGTTTCGGTCGTGGTGACGCGGCTGTTCCGCTCGACGCGCATATGCGGGGCCAGCGCCCTCATCACGGCTTGAGGCGTTTGGAAGCGGTCGTCAGCCTTGACGGCCATCATCCGGGTGATGACAGCGTCGAGGTCGGCGGACACCTCCGGGCGTTTCTCGCGCACCGACGGCGGCGCGTCGTTCATCCGGCGGTTCAACTGCTCGGCAACGGTTCCCTGGGCCGCAAACGGCGTCTTCCCGGTTAGACACCAATAAAGCGTCCCACCCAGGCCGAAAATGTCCGCCCGGATGTCCACGTTGCGCGGGTCCCGCGCTTGTTCCGGGGCCATGTAGTCAACCGTGCCCAGCAGACTGCCGGGTTCGGTCAACTGATTCTGGAAATTCTGCGCCAAACCAAAGTCGAGCAACTTGGCCACCCCCTTTTCGGCGACCAGTATGTTCGAGGGCTTCATGTCGCGATGAACAAGGTTATGGGAGTGCGCCTCGGCTAAGGCGCCGGCGATCTGGTGAATGAACTCGGCGGCCTTGGCGATTTCGAGCGGGCCGTCCTTTTCAACCAGTTCTTCCAAGTTTTGGCCGGGCACGTACTCCATGACCAGATAATGGAGCACGGGCAAGTTCGGCTCGCGGTTGGAAACGTGTCCGGCGTCGGTTGCCGCAACGATGTTCGGATGTTGCAGCGCGGCAACCACGCGCATTTCGGCCCGGAAGCGCAACAGCAGCCGCGGATCCTGGTCGCGCGACAGCGGGAGCACTTTGACGGCCACGGGCCTGCGCAGCAAGGAATGCTCGCCGCGAAACACCACGCCCATGCCGCCGGCGCCGATGCGCTCAAGCACCCGATAATTGCCGAGCACCAGACCATAGGTGGTGCCCGCGCGGATGCGATCGCTCTGGTACGCGGTCAAGAGCCCATGCTCGACGAGCAACGCCAGCGCCGTTTCCTCGTCGCGGGCTTGCAACACCTTGTTGCGAATTTCGTCGGAGCTTTGGTGCCAATCCTCGCCCAACAACAGCGAGCTTTCAAGCATCTCCTTGATGAGTTCGTTGTTGTAGTCGACGAAACTCATCGCCTGGGTCTGGGCTGCGGGAACCGTGGGCCCAGTCGGCTTCGGCGTCGGCGTGTAGATCGGCGAGACGGCTAGTGGCGGAGTCAGTGATTGCTGGCGCGGGGTTCGCAGGGGGTGACCCATGATTCTCCTCGGTCGTCGGCATCAACTCGACGGGTAGCTGCCCAAACAAGGCGGGGATGGCGCGACCGACCGAGCCGCAAGAGCATTCGTGCTGGGTGGGATCGGTCAGGTGGGAACAGCCACTCAACTATGCAACGCGGCAACGAGGCAAGCAAGAATGCCGAGCG
>JBGQCZ010000800.1:0-2833 GCA_041495645.1 Gemmataceae bacterium
GGCAACTGGTTCGGCTGCAACAACAGCCAACTCTGCCTGCACTATCCGCTCGCCGATCATTACCTGCGCCGCAACCCGTACGTGACCGCGCCCGACGCCGCCGTGGTGGTCAACGATTATCCCAACGCCAATCAATTGTACCCGATCGGCCAGCAGCAGTTGTTCAAGCTCTCCGGCCCGGCCGGCCGCACCACCGCCGCGTGCGGAATCGGCATCTATCGCGACGACTTGCTCGGCAAGCCCTACACCGGCAATGTCTTCACCTGCGAACCGTCCAACATGCTCGTGCACCGGCTGGTGCTGACGCCGCGCGGCTCGACCTTCTCCGGCCGCCGCGCCTCCGACGAGCAAACCAGCGAATTCCTCGCCTCCCCCGACGGCTGGTGCCGCCCGGTGCAAATCGTCACCGGCCCCGACGGCTGCCTCTGGGTCGTGGACATGTGCCGCTACGTGATCGAACACCCGCGCTGGATTCCGCCCGAGGACGTGGCCAAGCTGGACGTCCGCGCCGGCTTCGACCGCGGGCGGATTTATCGGCTGCGACCAAAGGACAAGGAACCGCGCCAATGGGCGCGGTTGGAGAAACTGGATACCGCTGGGCTGGTCGCCGCGTTGGATTCGCCGAATGGTTGGCAACGCGATATGGCGATGCAGATGCTGGTGTGGAATGGGGACAAGGGGGCGGCGAAGGATCTTGACAACTTTGCAATTGAATGCAGGCGGCCTGAGGCACGGTTGCAGGCTCTCTGCACGATGGGCACGATGGATGTTCTGGACGAGAAAACCCTGTATCGCCAATTCCGCATCGAACGAAATCAACTGGGAGTAACCAGGCAATTGGTGCGGTTGACCGAACAGGTGCGCGGAAAATGGGATTCGTATCTCGGCTCATTCAACGTCGACGATCGTCAACTTCTGCTTCAGGCCGTTTGTTCGCTCGGTATGCAAAGGGAAAGCAGAGTTGGCCAATCTCTCTGCCGGCAACTCCAACATGATTTCGAAGATCCCTATTTGGTTGCCGCCACGCTCAGCGGTCTGGACACAGGCAACATCGGCAGCGCGCTTTCGTACGTCGCGCGCCGGCGCGGTTACCCTGAGCGCCTCGTTCAACAAGTAACCGGAATGGCCGCGGCAATGTCGGATCCAGACCAATTCGTGGGATTCCTGTTCGTGTTACTGCCAAAAGAGGAAGAACAACTTGGCGCCGCTCACGTTGCGATGATTGCAGGTTTGCTCGATGCCGTCGACCGTGAGCCGCACTTGCAACCCCTTCTGACAAAAGCGCCCCTCAAAGCGCGACTTCGATCGACGTTCGCGGCCGCGCGCAAGTCAGCGAATAGTGAAAAGACTTCAGAGGGCGAACTTCTTGTCGCCATTCGCTTGCTTGGCCGCGATGCGGATCATCGCGATAACGATACTGTCGTACTGTCGAAGCTAGTTGGGCCGTCGCACACACCGACCGTTCAATCCGCAGCACTGGCGTCGCTCGGTCGCATCGGCACCGACAGGATAGCGGTCTCGCTCATATCGGCCTGGCGTGGTCTGTCCCCTGCCATTCAATCGCAAGTTCTCGACCTCATGCTCAGCCGCCCCGCGTGGCAGGCGCACTTGCTGAAGAGCATCGAAGCGAATGCGATTCCCGCCGGGCAGATTGACGCGGCGCGGCGTCAGCGGTTGCTGAGCGTAAAGGATGAAGCGCTGCGGAAGCGGGCCGAGAAGGTGTTTGCGGCCACGTCGAGCGATCGCGTCAAGGTTATGGAGTCGTATCGCGAGGCGCTTTCGCTCAAGGGCGACGTGGCTCGCGGGAAGGAAGTCTTCGCCAAGCGCTGCGCCGCCTGTCATCAACTGAACGGTATCGGTTTTGCGGTCGGGCCGGACCTTGCCGGGCTGGCCAACAAGTCGCCGCAATACCTCTTGCAGGAAATCCTCGACCCGAATCGCAACGTCGATTCACGCTACATCGCCTACGTGGCCCAAACCAAAGCCGGCCGCTCCTTCGACGGCCTGCTCGCCAGCGAAAGCGCCGCCAGCATCACCCTCAAGGGCCAGGACGGGAAACAGCAAGTCCTGCTGCGCTCCGAGATTGAAGAGCTGACGAGCAGCGGCAAGTCGCTCATGCCCGAAGGATTGGAGAAGGACGTGTCCGTTCAGGATATGGCTGATCTGTTTGCTTATCTCGGCGACCAGCGCACTCCGCCCAAGCAATTTGCCGGTAACAATCCGGGCGTGGTCAAACTCGAAGCCGGCAAGCTGTTGTTGCTGGCGACCAATTGTGAAATCCACGGCGGAGAGATCATTTTCGAGAGCGAGTTCCGCAACATCGGCAACTGGCACGGCGAGAAGGACCAAGTCATTTGGACCGTGGAACTCGACAAAGGCGGCGAATTCGACGTGATCCTCGACTACGCCTGCGACAACCCCTCCGCCGGCAGCCCGTGGATTCTGGAAGGAACGAGAGCCCCGCTCCGCGGCAAAGTCGCCGGCACCGGCGGGTGGGACAAGTACAAGCAGGAGAAAGTCGGGACCGTGTCGCTCGAAGCAGGGCGACGCCAGATCATTCTGCGCCCGGACGGAGTTAAGCCGAGCCCGGCGCTGATGGATTTGCGGGGGGTGCACCTTGTCCCGAAATGACGGATTGCTCCAAATTGGTGGGTTCGATCGGTGTCTCGCACACGCGGCGAGGAGGAGGCCGAAGCGCAGCGAGGCGTTTTTGACCAACCCCCACGCAGCGCATCGGCCTCCTCCACGCCGCGTGTGCGAGACACCCATCGAACCCACCAAATTGGAGCAATCCCTCAATTAGGGACAAGGTGCACCCCCCCCAAAACCAACA
>JBGQCZ010000801.1:0-2832 GCA_041495645.1 Gemmataceae bacterium
AAACCTGGCAATGGCCATACTCGCTCACCACCCATACTTTGACGCCGGCCGTCTTCGCTGCATCTAGAAGCGGAACGCACGTGTCGTCCAATTCGCGCACGAGCTTCGGCATATCGCAACCCGCCGGCCCGAAGCGCTGCGGGTCGTAATCGAGGTGAGGCAGATAAACCAGCGTCAGGTCGGGATGCTGTTGTCGCAGCACGCTCGCGGCACAGCGGGCAATCCATTGCGTGCACGGCAAGCCGGCCTTCGGGCCCCAAAACGTGAAGAACGGAAACGGGCCTAGCTCCTTTTCCAATTTCTCGGTCAAACCGTCCGGCGTACCGTGGATGCCGAAGACTTTGTTGCCGTCGACGCCGTAGTGCGGTTTTGGCGTGACGCTAATGTCAACGTCGGCGCCTTGATTGAACCACCAGAAGAGCTTGGCGCACTTGAAAGGCTTTGCGGTTCTCCGTTTTGCCGTTACATAAAGCGGTTCGCGTTCGATCAGTCGATTCGATTGTTGCCAAAAACGCACTTCGCCGGTGTCGCGGAAGAGCCAGCCGTTGCCCACGATTCCGTGCTGGTCCGGCCATTGCCCGGTGAGAATCGTGGCCTGAGCGGTGCAGGTAACGGCCGGAATGGCTTCACGCAGTGGTCGCATCCAGCCGGCGGCGGCCAGTGCCGCCAACCGCCGAGCGTGCGGCAACAATCGCGGGGTAAGGCCGACTGCATTGATGAGCACCAAAGGAGGCATGTCGAAAAACTACGAAGGGATCAAAGCAATGGCACCCGCTGCACCGCGTGCATTTGTTCGCGTAGTTCAGCAAAGTGTTTCGTCAATTCGTCCGCGGACTTGACCGACCCGCGTGAGCAACTGCCCGAGGAACATCCGCCGCCCGTCGAGCATCCGCCCCCGCCGCTTCCGCAGCCGCCTTCGCCGCATGAACCGCAGCCGCCGTGATGATGCTCTTCCGGCTTGGAACGATCCAGAAGAACCACCTTCAGACTGTTGCGCGACTGCAATTCCTCGATGAACGGCGTGAGCGTGCATTCCGACCAGCGCAACACGTGCACGATGGCTTGTGCGCGGTCGAGCATTACTTCCGCATCTAATGGCGCCAAAGGCAGGAATTGAGCATCAATCAGATTCTGAGCATCATCGAGAAGTCGCCGGCCGAGAGTTTCCGCTTCCCGGCCGCGTCCGTAATCGTCGGGCGTTGCGTAGCGAAGAAACTCGGCGGGCGCGATGGTGGGTAAATCGGGCGTCGCATCGCAAAGAACCGTGGCAATTTCGAGCCCGCGAGTGGAGCGAATGACAACGCTTTCACCTCGCCGCGGCATGACACCCACATCGCGACAGCGGCTCAAAGCCGCCGCGCAGCCGTGACTGACCAGGAATTCGCGGGTTGCATTCATCATGCTGGCGCCCCTGATGCGACAGGAGTCTCCACGAAGCCGAGATAATCGCGCAGGTACTTGTCGTATTCCGACTGACCGTGTTCCGTGCTCAGGTCCAAGTGAAGTTCGTTGATGACTTTGATGCTGAAGTTGCGCAGCCAATTGTCCCAGCAATCGGCGCAAACGGCATCCTCAATTCGCGCGCCGAGTTGATCGGGGAACGGCGGACTCGGCAACCGGTGGGCGCGATTGCCGGACGGGCAACCGGGCCTTTGGCAAGCGAACCCATCGCCCGGGCCTTGATCGGCCCCGGCCGCTTGCTTCGACGCCGGCACGGGTTTGCCCAATTGCTCGAGCAACTTGCCCATCGCCTCGCGCGGCATCTTGTCGCCGCGTTCGTCGGCCATTTTCCAGCCGTCGGTCAGCACGCGGGCCGCTTCGTCGCGCTGTCCTTGCGCGATGCGGCACTCGCCGAGCAATTGGTAGACCTTCGAGAAATGCGGGGCGATTTCCAGCGTGCGCAGGAACGACTTGGCGGCCTCCTCGTGCTGCCCGTCTTCAGCCAACAACTGGCCCAGGCGGAAGTGACCCAGCTCGTTTTCCGGGTCGTCGGTCGCCATCTTGCGGAACTGGGCAATTCTCTCTTGAAGCTGATTCATGGTGTCTTTCAAATCTCGGCGCTATTTCGCCGATGGATACACGCTTACTGCAAAAGTGATTTTATAATCCTTGTTCGCGAGTTTGTCTTGCGCATTCAATTCAACCCTGTAGTTTCCCACTCGATTCAGCGGCAACGGGATGTGCCACTCAATGGCGTTGACGTCCTCTTTGACGTCCTTTTTCACCTCGTAAATGAGCGGTTGCTCGGTGGTCGGTTTTCCAGCGGCGTCGTACACGCGCATCTCGATCGCGTTGTGCGGCTGCTTCGTGGACATGTTTCGCGTGAATCCCACGGTCACGAAATGCATGTAGAGGGTTTGGCCCGCCATCCCCATCATCGGCGCCGGTTCTTCCGCGTTGGCATCGTGCGTCGTGTGGAAGCAGGCAATGCCAAACGTCGGCGGCCCCACGTCGAATTTCCGCTCGAGAGTCTTTCCCACATTGGTGGCTTTGTCCGTGATGGTCATTTTGCAGGTATAGGAGCCGAGTAGATCCAGACCGATCAGCAGGTTTCCGTAAGCCGGGAGCTTGGATGCGCCGAGCGGCAGCAATGCTTTCCGATCGCTGGGCTTGTCTTCGAAAATCACTTTCCCCTGGGCATCCGTGATCAACATGCCCATCGAATACTCGACTCGGCCCTGTGGGTCGGCCCGAAGACCGTCGATGTCGAACGCCAAAAAGAAGGCGTCGCCGGGGAGGAACTTCGCGTCCGGCCGCGTGGGGCCGAAAACTCCGCCAAAGGTAATGCGGTCATTGCTGATCGACAACCCGCCCTGACCGGGGCCAAAACTC
>JBGQCZ010000802.1:0-2830 GCA_041495645.1 Gemmataceae bacterium
GTCTACGGCCACCGCGACCCGGCCCGCCGCGTCGCCTCGGTCAGCTTCAACTGCGAGGCCATGTCGTCCACCGATCTGGGCAACGTGCTCGACACATCGTTTGATATCGCCATCCGCCCAAGCATGCACTGCGCCCTGTACATCCATCGCGCGCTCGCCACCTTCCCGGAAGGCGCCGTTCGCGTCAGCCCCGGGCCGTTCAACACCGCCGAAAACATCGACCGCCTGGCCGATGCCCTCGCGGAGATACTGGCCTAGGCTGGCCGGCCTGCGATCCAACGCAACAAAATGCAACATTTGATCTTCGGCCCGCAATCGCCGGTTTTGACGCAACTCCTTGACCTGACCAGACTTCCCACCCGCACGACGTGCTCGCAAAAAAATTGTTGCATTTGTTGCATTCACCTCGAACAGCCCTCTTCGTGCGCTGATCAACAAAGCTTGAAATGATTTGAGCATCATCGAATCCCCAGAAATGCGCGCACAAGAAGTGCCGGACCCATCGACATGTTAAGTATACGTCAGTCCATTATCTTAATCAAGGCCAGCGAAGCCGACTGAGTCCTTTTCGCCCAAGCGACTCGACGACCAACATCGAAGATCGACGGCTCACTTGGCGGTCGCGAAACAATCTTTCAACGGGCCCTTGAATTCGGCGACGGGATCCTTAGACTAAATTTTGAAGATGTTGGATGACTGGATGAGGGGTAACCCGGCGATGCTGGGGGACTCGTCACCAAGTAAGCCGACGCGGCGGAATGCCTTCTGGGTGTTCCACCGCGTCGGCTTTTTTTGTTCACTTCTGAGCGATCCCTTCCTCGTCGAAGGGCAATCGGGTTCTAAGAAGACACCTCTTACTGGAGATTTCATCGTGATAAGAAACAGATTGTGGTTCGGGCCCCTGGCTTTCGCACTCGCTGGCGCGTTCCCGTTGTCGGCCGTTGCCGACAAAATTGAAACGGAAGCCGGCGTCAGCGTCCAGGCGCGCGGCCCGGTGCACGAAGCCTTTGGACGACCCTGGGAAGCGGTCGCCACCCCGCTGCCGGTGATGCGTCAGAAACCGCCGGACCCGATCGCGGAAGAGCCGCCGGATCAACGTCCCGCCGGCGCGAACGTTCGCTGGCTTCCCGGCTACTGGCAATGGGACACCGACCAAAAGGACTACATTTGGGTCACGGGCTGCTGGCGCAACATGCCCGAGGGCCGGCGTTGGGTCGTGGGCTATTGGGCCACGGTCGCGGGCGGTTATTATTGGGTGGGCGGCCACCTGGCCGCTCAACAGGAACAGGATTTCCAAATCGTCGACGAACCGCCGGCTCCTCAAGAAGAGGAGATGGGCAGCGCGCCGGACGACCACAGTTTCTATATCCCCGGCAGCTGGTTCTACACGGATCAGGGCTACAATTGGCGCGGCGGCTACTGGAGCGATCAGCAAGAGGGCCGCAGCTGGCAGCCGGCGCGCTACCAGTGGACGCCCCAAGGCTACATCTACACCAGCGGATACTGGGATGCCAATTTCGGCCAACGCGGCATGCTCTTCGCCCCGGTGTACTTCAATCGACCGCTGTGGAACACGACTGGGTGGTTTTATCGGCCGCAGTACATGGTCAACCCGCTCTCGTTGTTGGCTTCCCTGTTCCTGAATACAGGGGCCAACCACTATTACTACGGTGATTATTACGGCAATGGGTACGCCAACGCGGGCTACCGCCCGTGGTACAACTACGGGGCCTCGAGATACGATCCGATCTATTCGTACGAGCGTTGGTCGAATCGCTCGAACGCTCAGTGGCTCCCCGGACTGAGAGGGACCTTTGACGGACGTCAAAGCGGCACACTGGCCCTGCCGCCGCGCACGCTGGCGGATCAGATCCGGCTGAATGCCCAAGGAACGGTCAAGAGTCCGGCCACGCTCGTTGCGTTGGCTCAGGTCAATAACCAGGTCAAGATCCCGGGCCTCAAGTTGGAACCGGTGACCGCGAAGCAGCGGACCGACATGATGCTCAATACGCGGGCGATGCACAAAACCAGCATCGACCTTGGCAAGGGGATCAACATTCAAACCGGCGTGAATTCCTCGACTTCATTGAAGCCAGGCGTGGCCATACCCAAGGTTCCGGGCAACGTAGTGCCGAAGGCACCGGGCAACGTGGTGCCGAAGGCGCCGGTAAACGTGGAGCCAAAAGTGCCTGGTAACGTAGTGCCGAAGGCGCCGGTCCACGTTGAGCCGAAGCCGCCGGTCAACATCGTGCCCAAGATCCACGGCGAACCGGCGCCGAAGACACCGCAGCCGCCCAAGGGCGGAAAACCGGAGAAGCCGGAGAAGCCGTGAGTATTGTGAGTAAGGCAAGATTTGGCGCACCAATGCGCGAAGGTTTCCAGAGTCGCCGAAGCTGCCCATTAGCTGCCTTGGTCGGATCGTTAGACTGAATTTTGAAGATGTTGGATGACTGGATGACTGGATGAAGAGTAACTCGGCCACGCCGGGGGACTCGTCAACTAGTAAGCCGACGCGGCGGAATGCCTTTGGGTGTTCCACCGCGTCGGCTTTTTTTTCTACCCGAGTTCCATTCTGTTTAGAGGAAACGCATCATGAGATTCTGCCCACAGATCGAGATCCTGGAGAGTCGCTCAGTGCCAGCCGTTGTTCTTAGCGGCGGCTATCTGACCATCAATGGCGGCATCGGTGACGATACCATCGTCGTAAGCCAATCGGGAAGCAATGTACTTGTGACCCTTGACAGCGTTGACTCGCTCTTCGCACTATCCAATGTCGGAGTCGTCAGAATTAATGGCAATGCCGGCAACGACACCATCACTTTTACTCTTA
>JBGQCZ010000803.1:0-2824 GCA_041495645.1 Gemmataceae bacterium
ATGCGGCCCATGTAGCGCTCGATTTGCATCGGATTGCACTTACAGGAATGCTTGGGATCGCCGAGATAGCCGCAGGGGCACGGGTTCATGGCCGCGGCAAGAATGAAGCTGGCGGGGAAGGTCGTCGAATTCAGCGCTCGCGAAATCGTGACTTTGCCTTCCTCCAGCGGTTGCCGCAAGGCTTCCAAGCTTCTGCGATTGAACTCCGGCAATTCATCGAGGAACAAAACGCCATGATGGGCCAGGCTGATTTCGCCCGGGGCCGGCGTGCTGCCGCCGCCGACCATGCCGGCGTCGCTGATCGTGTGGTGCGGCGAACGGAACGGCCGCGTCGCCAACAGCGTCTCGCCAGGATTCATGCGTCCGAGTGCGCTGTAAATGCGTGTCGTTTCCAGACTCTCCATCGGCGTGAGCGGCGGCATGATGGTTGGGACACGGCGGGCCAACATCGTTTTTCCCGAACCCGGGCAACCAATCATCAAAACGTTGTGTCCGCCGGCCGCGGCCACGACGAGCGCCCGTTTGGCATATTCCTGGCCGCGAACATCCGAGAAGTCCTGATCGTAGGTGTTCAGCTGCGAAGCCAAATCTTCGAGATGGACAACCACCGGTTCCGCTTCCAATCGTCCCGTCAAAACGCCGACGGCTTCGCTTAGACTTCCAACTCCATATACGGCGACTTCGGTGACGACCGCGGCCTCGCGGGCGTTTTCGGCCGGAACCAGCAATTTGCGAATGCCTCGATCCCGCGCACCCATCGCGATGGAAAGCGCGCCTTTGACTGGGCGCACACTTCCTTCGAGCGCCAATTCGCCGACAACTGCGATGTCCTTGAGTTGTTCGGGCAGCAGTTGGCCCGTGGCAACGAGCATGCCGAGCGCGATGGGCAAATCAAAAGCGCCGGCATCCTTTCGTAAGTCGGCCGGGGCAAGATTAATGACGGTGCGGCCCGACGGGCGCATGTAGCCGAGATTGGACAAGGCCCGTTCAATGCGATGGACGCTTTCGCGCACGGCAAGTTCCGGCAGTCCAACCAGGATCGTCTTCGGTAATCCGCCGGTGGCATCGACTTCGACCTCGACGGGAACCGCGTCGATCCCGACTAGTGCGAAGGCGCTCAATTTCGCGAGCATGGTGAAACCTTGTCGGATCCCCGATTGGAGAAATCGAACGCGCCCGGCGCTTATTCCGCTTCGCTGACCGCCTTGATCTCTTTTTCCGGCGGAGTGAAATCCCAAACCAGCCGTTTGAAGATGGTCTTTGCCATTACCCACCCCGGATAGAGACACATGATCACGATCCAAGTCGTAAAGCAGCCGGGCTTCACGATGCCGTCGGCAAAGGAATTTGACACCCAATCACCCATCTGAACGCCGCAAAAGACGCAGATGCCGATCAAGACCATGATGCCAATAAAGCTGCCAAACGTGGGTAGATGCCAAAGGAGGTAGTCCGCGGCGGTGGTTTCCACCGTCAGCTTGCTGACCACCCGTTCGCGTTTATGCATGTTGTATCCGCAATGGATACAGATCTTGGAATCGGGCGGGTCCAACGGCAGTGCACAATGCGGGCAGCGGGCCGCGAGGTTTACTTCCTTCATGACATAAGGGTTACGATCGTCTTCCTCTTGCTTCTTCGCACCGGCTGGCTTGGCGCCGGCCTTGATGGCAGTCGCCTTATCTCCGGCCTTGGCGGGCGCCTTCGCAATAATGATCTTTTGGCATTTCTTGCATTTGATTTTCTTGCCTTCAAGATTGTCGGGGACCTTGCTGGTATTGCCGCACTCAGGGCAGGAAAAGTCGAACGTAGCCATGAATTCGGTCTCTTGAGCCGCGCGGCGGCGGAATACTTCGAACCGAAGCGCATCGTACAATAAAAGCGAGTCAACGACGCCAGTCTTTAGGATAACGGAGGAGCCTTCCCCGATGCAAGGATCAACGTCTCTTTCCAGAGACTCGGTCGGCGAAAAGACCGCTCGCTTGCTCGTATCCATGGCGACCTACAACGAGCGCGATAACATCGCACCGCTGATTCAAGCCATTCACGAGCAGGCCCCACATGCCAATATCCTGATTATCGACGACAACTCGCCCGACGGCACCGGCCGCCTCGCCGATGAACTTGCGGCTCAAGACAAGCGCTTGAGCGTCATCCACCGACCCGGCAAACTCGGTCTGGGAACCGCTACCCTGGCCGCAATTCGCTTCGCTATTGAGCAAGATTACGAACTGCTGCTCAACCTGGACGCTGATTTTAGCCATCCCCCGCGTTACATTCCAGAATTGCTGAAGGGCATGGATCAGTTCGACGTCATGATCGGCTCGCGTTATGTGCGCGGCGGGGGAACGGAGAATTGGCCCTTGACGAGGAAGGTAATCAGCCGCAGCGTCAACACGATGGTGCGAACGCTTTTTCGCATGCCGGTGAAGGACGCCAGCGGCGCCTTTCGCTGCTACCGCGTGGCCAACCTGCGCCAAGTGCCGCTGGAACGAATCAAGTCACGCGGCTATTCGTTTCAGCAGGAGATGCTTTACCGTTGCCACAAAGCGGGCTGCCGCCTCGGCGAAACGCCGATTATCTTTGAAAACCGCCGGGCCGGGGCCTCGAAGGTCAACTGGAAAGAAGCGGCTCGTTCCATGAGCATGCTGCTATGGCTTGGCACGCGCTCGATGTTTCGCCTCGAGTAGTGCTCCAACCGGCTTGAATTAAGAGGTGCTCTGCGTGGCCGGGGCTGAATCTTCGAAGCCCCGGTCTGGACTGAGTCGCGCACCGGGGCTTCGAAGACTCAGAGCCTGTGAAAGTTTTCGAGTTTTCGAACGTTATG
>JBGQCZ010000804.1:0-2819 GCA_041495645.1 Gemmataceae bacterium
CCGCCAGTTCCCTTTCGTTGATCTCCTTTTCGTGGCGCTTGGAGATCAAGGCGATAATGTTCTTGGCGCGGCGGGAAATCTCCGCGCCCTTGCCTTTGGCAGCCGCTTCCAACTCGGACGGAATATCTTCTAGGAGTGACAGCCGGCGCGTGGCGCCTTCCCGCTCCGCGAAGCGCGGGCTGCCGAGCATTTCGATCAACTTCGGAATTTCGTCGCCAGACGGCTTGGGTTCGTCGGCAGGCAATGAAGCGAGCGGCGCCAGGAAAAGACTGACGGCGAGAAAAAGCCGGACCGGCATCGGCAGTCCCCCGAGTCGGGGCGGGGTGGGAATTCATCCATCAGGCTACCGTCGCGGAGGAATTGCGTCAACGCGGTTCGCCCGAACCAAAACGCCGGGCCGGCCGCCACGGGGACGCTGCCAACCCCGTAACCGACACCGGCCCGACTTCCCATTTGTAAATCGCCCTCGGCGCGAGTGCAAGAGGGTAAACCCCATTTCGCAATCGCAGCCGCGTCCGTATCATGGCCTGCGTCTCTCTATGTTTCTCGGAGGCCTCTCCCATGCCCACCCTCGATCGCCGCCAGTTCCTTGCGACATCCGCCGCCGCCGTCGTTGCCGCTGGGATGAACCCGGCGGCTCGCTCGGAAGATCCGTCGAAGCCGCGCAAGTTTCAACTCGGCACGGTGACGTACAACGTCTCGAAAGATCTGGACCTTCCCATGTTGCTCGATGTATGCCAGAAGACCGGCATCGCGGCGGTCGAACTGCGCACCACCCACAAACACGGCGTCGAGCCGTCGCTATCAACGAGTGAGCGCAACGACGTCAAGAAGCGATTCGCCGATAGCGGGGTGGTCTTTTGGGGCTGCGGGTCGGTGTGCGAGTTTCACGCCGCCGAGCCGGCCAAGGTGAAGGAGAACATCGAAACCTGCAAGAAGTTCGTGCAACTGACAGCCGATATCGGTGGTCGTGGCGTGAAAGTGCGGCCGAATGGATTTCCCAGGGGAGTGCCCGAAGAGAAAACGCTGGAGCAGATCGGCAAATCGCTGATCGAATGCGGCAAGGCAGCGAGCGACGCCGGAATTGAAATCTGGGTGGAGATCCATGGCGGCGGCACGTCGTTGCCGAAAAACGTGAAGTCCTTCATGGAGCATTGCGGGCATCCGTCCGTCGGCCTGACCTGGAACTCGAATCAGACTGATCTGGTGAACGGGTCAGTGGCCGAAGGGTTTGCCATGCTCAAGAAGTGGATCAAATCCTGTCACATCAACGATCTGGAGAACGACACGAAGCGCGTGTACCCTTACCGCGAGTTATTTCGCTTGCTTCGTGAAATGGACTACGACCGCTACACGATGTGCGAAGTCGGCAAAACCCCGCCGACCACCGAAAAGGTACTCCAGTTCTATCGCGGCTATAAGACCCTTTGGCACGAATTGTCGAAAGGCTGACGTGTTTGCCGAGATCGACATTCTCAGGATGTGGAACAACCCCACGCTTCAGCTTGTGTCCCTTGGGACGGGGATTCTCGGCGTGGTGGCTGGAGCGCTCGGTTGCTTCGCCTTGCTGCGCAAGCAAAGCCTGTTGGGCGACGCGGTATCACACGCGGCGTTGCCCGGCGTAATGCTCTCGTTTTTGCTGTTTCGCAGCAAAGCCCCGCTGCCATTGGTGTTGGGCGCGGCCGTCACCGGCTGGATGGCGGCCCTGTTGGCGCCTCGCATCGCGCGCTCGACTCGATTGCCCATCGATACCGCTCTGTGCGGTGTCATGTCCGTGTTCTTTGGGATTGGAATCCTCCTTCAATCGTACATGCAGCATAAGGAAGATTCGGGCGCGAGCCAGGCCGGGCTCGATCGCTTCATTTTCGGCCAAGCTGCTACGCTCTTACCCCGCGATGTTTGGCTGATGGCCGGCCTTGGCGGTTTGGCCTTGATGATCATGCTGCTCTTCTGGAAAGAACTTAAACTCCTGAGCTTTGACTCCGACTTCGCCGCCAGCCTCGGCCAGCCGGTGCGCGGCCTGAATGTGCTGCTGACCTCGCTGCTCGTTGTGGCAATCGTGATTGGTCTGCAAAGCGTCGGGGTGGTGCTGATGAGCGCGCTGGTGGTCGCGCCGGGGGCGGCGGCTCGTCAATGGACCGATCGCCTCGGCCGCATGGTGGCGCTGGCGGCCGTGTTTGGCGGCTTGTCGGGCGTCGCCGGCACGCTCTTGAGCGACCAGTTGCGGCACGTGCCGACTGGTCCCACGATCGTCTTGTGCGCCACCGCCATCGTGATCGGCTCGCTGTTGTTTGCTCCGCGGCGCGGACTAATGTGGCGATTGCATACGCTTCGCGCGCGCGCCCAATCGCCGGAGGCATGACCGCGAATGTTCGCAACCGATCTGGACATGCAAATCCTGGCGGCCTTGACGGCGGCGGCGTGCGCTCTGCCGGGCGCTTACTTGGTCTTGCGGCGCATGGCCTTCATCTCCGATGCCATCAGTCATGTGATGCTGCCCGGCATCGTGCTGACTTTCTTGCTGGTCCCCGACTTGGAGTCGCCCCTTCTCCGGTTTGGGGCAGCTCTGAGCGGAGTTGCGACCGTGGCGCTCGTTGAGTTATTGCAGCGTACGCGTCTGGTTCGCGAAGACGCGGCCATCGGACTGGTTTATCCGGCACTCCTGGCGATTGGCTTGGTGCTGGTGTCGCTCAAAACCGGCGACATTCACTTGGATATCGACAGCGTTTTGGTGGGCGATTTGGGTCTCGCGGCCTCGCGCAAGATTCCGATCGGCGGGCGCTATCTGGTGTCCGTGGCGGCGCTGGAAATGGGCGCCA
>JBGQCZ010000805.1:0-2813 GCA_041495645.1 Gemmataceae bacterium
TGTGCGATGCAGTGTGATGACCGCAATCGTGACAGGAGGGCCATTTTTCGTACATGCGAATCACCCCGCGAGGGGACGACTGTTAGTTTTCCTCAGAAAGTGCAGTTGTGATGTGTTTGCTTGAAGAGGGAATACAGGTCACGAATCAGTTTGCAAATTCTGGTTTACGTTTCGCGCTGACTTGAATTTCAAGCGAGCGCGAAACGTAAACCAGAATTTGCAAACTGATTCGTGATTTTTAATCCATCACTTCTTCAGCACGACGGCCATGAAGCGCCAGCCGTCGGGGTCGGTCATGGTGGCGGTGCCGGCGAGGCCGAGGTGGTTGCGAACCAGGGAATACGCCGGCAGTTTGGCGCCGTCGGCCCGGAGTTTGCCGCCGCCCATGTCCGACTTCATGACGCCCTTCAGGCCCAAGGCGTAGATGGAACCGGACTTGTCGATCTGGTTCTTGCGGAGCATTTCGAAGGTGGCCTCAGCGCCGACATCGAGCCGCAGGATGGAGCGGCTGCTGGCCGGGCCCATGCCCAAGCGTTGCATCTCCTTCATGAGGTGCCGGTAGTCTTCGGTCTGTCCCAGCCAATCGTTGTCCGTCTTGGTGAGGACCTTTTCCAGCAGGCCGGCATTGGTGGCGAGGAACAAGTTGCCTTTGGCGACGGTGATGGTCAGGCTCGGCAGGATCGCGCCTTGCACCTGGCCGTCCTTGGCTTTCCGCTGTTTGGCGTTGTATTCGAAGAACTCGAAGCCTTGAAACTTGCGAATGGTGACGCGGCGGTCGGTTCGCAGGCATTTGTCCACGGCCAAGGCCAGGATCTTTTCCGCCTGTGCGCTGCGGGCGGGAATGCCGATCAGGAAGCGCTCGCTCTTCTCATCCCACGGCTGCATGGCGTCGTTGATCATGGTGATGCGATTCTGCATCTGGCCGAAGATATCTTTGGCGAGGTCGACGCGGGGGCCGTCCGGATCGTTCTTCAGGCTATCCATGATTTCCTTGAAGGTGCCCGGCGGCTCTTTCGAGAGTCGCTCGAAGAGCGTGTCGAAGGTGTGATAGGCGTTGACCAGATCGAGCGAGAAGGTCACGCCGCCGGAGAGTTCGGCGGGCATCCACGGTTCCGGGTTGATGGGGACATCGTTGGCGAGCTTGGCCATGCGGAGCGCGCCGCGGAACGGTTGCGGGGCGAAGGCCGCGCCGCGGACCAGCACGTCGGCGCCGTTGGTCGAGAAGGTCATCGAGCCGCCGACGCCCTTGATGCCGCTGATGCCTTCGTTGCGCAGGGCGTCCACGATGTTGTCGCCCTTGACCTTCTTCAACTCGGGATTGTAGATCGCCTGGGCTTCCATGCGGGCGATGGGCTCGAAATACCAGCGAATGAGCGGGCTTTCGCCTTGCATGGATTTGCTGCGGCGACGAACTTCCTGGTAGGCTTGCGAATCAGCCAGACTGTCGTTGGCCGGCGCGACCCAGCGCTGGATCATCCCTTTCAGCGTCGGGAGATGGTCGGCGACGATGAGAAGGTTGTCCTTGACTCCATAGATGATTTGGATGTTCTTCGGCAGACTGAAGACAATGCCATCCATGCCGTTGACATTGGCTCTTTCCCAGCGGCCGTTTTGCTTCAGCAGGTTGTCGCCCATTTCCTTGAACAGCTTTTCCAAACCGACGTTGCGATTCGTCACGTCCATGGTCAGAACATGCGCTACTCTGGTTGGACTCGCCAGCACCACCGCCCAAGCCAGGTCGCCGGCGGAGGCCATCTTGATCGTCTCCGCGGTGACGCCGATGGTGTCGAACAGGAAATTGAAGCCTTTGTTGTTCGGGGCCAATTGGTCGCGGAACGGCTTCATGGCCGGATCGTGCATCAATTGGGCGATCCCGGTTTTCTGCCAGTCGACGCCGAGGCGGGTCATGTCGGAGATGGCCACGAATTCGGTCGTGGACATGGGGAACAATTGCTCCGGCGCCGGCGGAGCGGCCGCCGCCCGGCCCATCCCAGCCAACAATGCCACCATCGACGCCAAGCGCCATCCCTGCGCGAACATCCGTCGAATCATGATACACCCGAGAGGAGACGAATTACTTGCGCCGCGGGCCACCATGCCCGAGGCCGGGGCACGATAGATGGAGTCGGTAATCGGGGGGAAATGCTTGAACTACATGTTCGCTGGGAATCCGCGGAGCAAGCGCAACGCCCGCTGTCCTTAGCAGCGTCGGTTCGGGTTACCCAAATTGATGGTGAAGCTTTGCCGGTCAGATAAGCGGGGAAATTGGTGCGGCCGCCGCGAACGAGTTTACTTCAGCAGGACCAATACCGAAAGCACGGCCACGAGCGCTGCGAGAATTGCGATGACCACCCACATCATTGCGGTGGGATTATTGGTTGCCGGCGCCGGGCGTGGATTGAGCGTGGTCTTGTCCAAACCGACCGCGACGTGTTCGGCCGTGCCCGTCGAAGAGGGCACGGGAGTTGCCCGGGTTGCCTGATTCTTGACCGCCATGTCCGCGCAATTATCGTAGGGGACCGTGCGGTCAACAGCCGGCGGCGGGGCCGGCTGTTCGGTCGGAGTGGGGATGCCGGAGGCGGCCTCGGTGGAGCGCCGCGTCGCCGTGCCGTTGTTGCTGCGCGTCGAGCCGCCGCCGGACTTGGTCAAATCGGCCGTCACATCGATCACCAGGTCGCGGAACTCGGAAAAATTCTGCAGATTCTGGAACGGGCCTTGCTTGGTGCGGCACGCGCGAATGTTGGTCGCGTCGCCGAGCAAGCCCTCGCGGAAGGCCTTGCGAATGTTCTCCGTCGTGCCCTTGACGGTGTGAA
>JBGQCZ010000806.1:0-2806 GCA_041495645.1 Gemmataceae bacterium
AACGAATCTTCAATGCCGTCGCCAGTTCCTTTTCCGCCAAGGTCAGCTGCGCTTGAACTTTTGGATGCGTCGAACCCAACTGCGATTGCGCCTTGGCAACCAGCGCGGCCGCTTCGCGCAGCTGCGCGTCGGACACGTTCTGCGGTTCCTTCATTTTCTTGCCGCTGTTGTGATGTTGCGTGTGTTGCGCCGTCGAAGTCTTATGGTGCTGTTGCTGATGGTGGCCGTTCAGTTCATGAATCGCTTCAGTGATATGGTGGACGGCCTTCGCCCGGTGGCCGTCGTAATCGTGGTCGGCCTTCTCGAGCAGCGCCTTGGCGGCGTGTAGTTCCTTCACGATTCTGTCATTGGCGTGGCGCATGGCGGAATTGAAACCCGAAGTGCCAGGAGTGATCGCGCTAGCGGAGCTAGTGAACGCGCCAAGCGCGACGAGCGTGAGGACCGGGCTCGATAACCAAAGCAATCGTTGAGTTTTCACGGAAGATCTCCAGTTTGAGGCGACCTTTCACATACAACGCTCGACGCGCAATTCCGTGAGGCCGGTCTCAATAGTCCCGGATAGATCCGTCGGGGTACTTCACAGTCGGCCATTTGTACTTGCGCTTGGGATCAGCAGCCACCTTGGCCATTGCTGCCTCGCTCATTTCTACGCCGAGCCCTGGCCCTTGCGGCAAGCTCGCGTAGCCGTCCTTGTCGATGCTCCAGTTCTTGTTGGCCACGCCCGCCGGCATGATGTGGCCGTCGAGATAGCCTTCATGAATAAGGAAATGCGCCACGGTCGAGGCCACATGGAGCCCGGCCGTTAGACCCAATTCCGAACAAGTATTGTGCGGGGCCAGCGGCACGAAAAACGTCTCCGCGAGCGTCGCGATCTTTTTCACCTGCGTAATTCCGCCCGTATGGCCCACGTCCGGTTGCAACACGTCCAAGCATCGGTTTGTCAGGTACGGTAGAAACTCCCAAATGGTGTGATCGCGTTCACCGGCCGCCATCGGAATCCGAATCTGTTGCTTTAACCGAATGAACTGATCGATGTTCCCCGGCACCGCCGGCTCTTCGAGAAACAGGATGTCGTAAGGCTCAATTGCATTGGCGAACTGAATCAACGTCGCCGGCGGAATTGAGCAATGGGCGTCGAACATGACGCAGCCGTCCGGCCCGACCATTTTGCGGGCGTTCTCGACCATGCCCACAAGCTGCTTGATGTCTTTCGGATCGCCGGACATGGGCCACGGTCCGCCGGTGCCGGCCTTGTGCGCTTGCGGCGTCGGGTACATGCGGATCTTGTCGCGGCACGGCCCGCCCAGGAGCCGATACACCGGCACGCCCCAAAGTTTGCCCGTAATGTCCCACAAGGCCATGTCGATGCCCGCGATCACATGTGTGATCACCGGCCCGCCGCGAATGTCGCGATGCGCACGGTAAAGTTTTTGCCACAGGTACTCGACGCGCGTCGGGTTTTCCTGATCGAGCAATTCGAAAAGCGATTCGGCAAGAACAGCCGAAACCTTCGGCTCGCTGCCAGTCACTTCGCCCCAACCGGAGACGTTCTTGTTCGTGTCAATGCGATAAAAACACTTGGCGCCGGTCGGAAACGTCTTGATCGCCGCGATCTTGATGTCGCTGCCCTTGTCCTCGACATTTACGGCGGGGTTTTCGGCGCCTGCGGCATGTTGGGCCATTAAGAATCCGGCGGCGGCAACGGTTCCACCCGCGGCCAGCACTTCGCGGCGAGTCAATCCGAGATCGGAAGGTTCGGGAGGCATGAAGAACTCCTTGGGATTGGATACGATCGTGAAGGAAGTATCGCCGATGGCCGGCGATCATGCAATCTGCCAATCCACCGAGCTGCCAAATGAGGGGGGCGGAGTTTCTTTCTTGGCCCAACTTTTTGTGAAACTATTGTTGACTCCCGGGCCTCCACCGATTACCCTACTCCCCATTCATGTAGTCCGTGGATCGCGCAGCAACTCTCAACTCACACGTTGTCGCATCGATCGATTGGCGCGGCTGCGGATGAAACTGTTTTCGCCCTGGGAGCATACACCGTGCGTCATCGAATCCGCTCAGTCCGTTGGCCGCGTCGTCGCGCCCTCCCGTTATCCGTCGAACTTCTCGAAGACCGCAGTACCCCGAGCGCTTCGCCGGCTTCGGCGTTTGACAATCTCAACGTCGATGCGAACCGATTCGACCTCAATCATTTGATCGTCGCGCTGCGGCCTGGCGCCGTGCGGACCGATCTGGCAGCCATCGCCCCGGGCGTGGTTCAAAGCAGCTCGACACTCGACGCAGCGAGCGGATTGGTGCTGGCCGACCTCAAAGCGGGGATTTCCGTTGCCCAAGCCCAAGCGTATTTTCAGGCTCAATCCTACGTGCGTTACGCACAACCGGATTACATCGTCAGCGCGTCGGTTGTCCCGAACGACCCGAATTTCGGCTCCCAGTGGGGTTTGAACAACAGTGGCCAGACCGGCGGAGTTGCCGACGCCGATATCGATGCGCCCGAAGCCTGGGACATCGCGACCGGCGGCGGAACTGTCGTGGTCGCGGTCATCGACACAGGCGTGGATTACAATCACCCGGACCTTGCAGCTAACATTTGGACCAACCCCGGTGAAATCGCCGGCAACGGCGTCGACGACGACCACAACGGTTTTGTCGACGACGTGCATGGTTGGGACTTCGCGAACAACGACAGCAACCCGATCGACGACAACGGCCACGGTTCGCACGTCGCCGGCATCATCGGAGCGGTGGGTAACAACGGGATCGGTGTGAGCGGCGTGATTTGGAACGTGAAGATCAT
>JBGQCZ010000807.1:0-2802 GCA_041495645.1 Gemmataceae bacterium
CTCGATGCTGTTGCCGGTTCTTAGGACCGCCAGGTCGGAAAGACGCAATTTCAAATCGCCGAAATGCGGGGTGGTGGTCTTAAATTCCAGCGATTCGACTCGGCCGACAATCCGGGAATGCTCGGTGTGAATCACATCACGATCGATTTTTCTTAGCTTTGCTTCGGGGATCATCTTGCGCAGGTCCGCCAGCGACGCGCGCGCCTTTGTGCTGATATTCTTGTCGGAATGTCGTTCGAGTCTTAGCAACGCGGGATAGGCCATTTCCTTGAGATCGGCGAGTGTCTTCCAAGCTTCGTCTCGCTTCTTGTCATCGCCGCCTTCCAACAATGCAATTGCGCCTGCGGCCTTGGACACCGCCTCGGGCGACAAACGTGTGCCAAATTCGATTTGCTGGATGTCCGCTAGTTTGATCGTCAGCTTGCCATAAGGCGTGGTGACGTCCACCCGGTCTTCGCGCAGCGTGAGATGAAGGTGGCTGCCATCGACGAGGCGAACTTCTGTTGCCTCAGCGCGAATGGGAATGCCGGGCCGATTGCGCGGCATCGGATCGGCGAATGCACGCGGTGAAGCCAACAATACTCCGAAGGCTGAAAAGCAAAAGAGGCGATACATCGCGGCCTCTCGCAACGAGGAAAGGTTCTTCTGTGAGTTTACCGGCACTTGAGCCGGAACGCAACCGGCCGGATCACGCGAGCAACAACGCATTTCTGGCCGCCCGACGCAAGCTGCCTTCGACGACTTCGGGCAGTTTCGAGCGATCGATTTCCGGCGGCAACGTTACTCGTCCCGCGTCGAGCAGCCGGTTCATTTCCGCGACGAGTGCGGCCCGGTCGCGGCTGCCGTCGGTCAGCAGAAACAACTCGCGGTGAAATGGCTCTTCGACGTTCATTAAACTCGGCCGCAGCGTTGGCACCTGCCCACGACCCAAGCGCAGGTGAATTCGCACGAGTGGACTCACTTGCGGTCGTTCGCCCGCTTCGGTGGCCCAGGGAGGAGAATAGGTGCGCATCTCGGCCAGCCCCGCGGACCAGATATTCAGGAGAACTTCGGCAAACAATTGCGAATCTTCGTCCCATGCGGTCGAAAGCGTGTCGCCGACGATTTGCTGCGAGCGAGTTATTAACTCGTGGAACGGCACGGCGCGCGGCCATGCTTCGCGCAACAAGAGCATCGCGGCCTTGGTCGTGGCGTGGTCGATTTGCATCGTTCCGCCGCGTGGTCCTTCGAAGTCCTCGATAACTCCCGGCGCCAAGTTCGGTTTTGCCGACTTCGGCTTGGCTACCGATACGACTGAAAAACTCGCGATGGCTGCCGGGTCCGGCTCGCGACGAACCGTCAATTCCTCACGCACCAATAACGTCTGCCGAAACCGGCGGCATTTCAAGAAGTCCAGGTATTGTTCTTTACGGACCACGTCGCCAATTTGCCGCAACGCTTCGACGACCGGCTGAGGGTAAATTCGGTCCTGCATTTCCGTGAAGTCGGCTTCCGCCAAATACTGCAATCGATGACCCGCGGCGAGCGCTGCGAATTCGTGAAAGTAGAATGGAATGTTCACATCCGCCAGGTCGTCGTGGTAAAGCACCGCTTCGGCGTCTTTGTTCAGGATCCATTCCGCTTCTTTGTTCATGAGCGCGGCAAATTCGTCGAGACCGGTGTGGCCGGCCATGAGAAATTGGATGAACGAGCGGGCCTGATCGATCCGTTGTCTGGGCGAAGGGAACTCGGACACGTGAAAGCGCATCATCTCGCGCAACATCCGCCGCACATGGCAACCGGGAAAGGTGTTGTAACTGATGCAGGCCACGCCCTGCGGCGCCAGGCACTCGCGGCAAAGTTCGAGCAACCGCTGCTGCACCGGTGGGGGAACCCACGACATGAACCCGTGAGCGATGATGTAATCGAATTGACCGTCGGGCCGAAAAGTCATCAAATCGGCTTGCGTCAGTTCGACGTTCTTCAAGCCGAGTTCGCGAACGATGTCCTGGCCTTTGGCGATGGCCGAAGCAGACAAATCGAAACCAACGCACTGTGATTCGGGAGCTCCGAAAGCGATGGGGATGAGGTTGCCGCCGTCGCCACAGCCCACGTCGAGCACGCGGCAACGATTCGGCGGCGCGGGCGTCAGGCCAAACAGGGTCGCGAGCGTCGCCAGTCGATCCGGATGCGTCTGCGGGAAGACCTGCCCGGGGTATTCGATTTCGTCGTAGGCGAATTGCGGCATGGGACGGATCCAAGAAATGCTAACCGCAGATTTCGCAGATGACGCAGACTTGAAAATAGCGAATTCTTGTCTGCATCATCTGCGAAATCTGTGGATTGGTTCTTTCAAGTATCTTATGCGGTGAGTTGACAGATTCGTTGTTGCGCTGGTTGGCCTTGTCAGAATTGTCGTGAGTCGTGGATCGGCGCGGGCTCCGCGATGATTTCCACGACGAAATCCGCAGCCTGTTCACGGTGGACGAAGCGCGGACTCGCGATGAGTACCCTCTTACCAAGCCTATCGTCAGGAATCGTCACGATGACTTTGGTTTGATCAGGCAGATGATCTGGCCGTTTTCGACAATTGCTTCAAAAGTGGTGATTGACATCGTTGCCTCCTGTCGTTCATTCTACACGAGCATGTCCCGTGGGTCGGTGATGACGCCCTTCACGGCGCTGGCGGCGACGGTGAGCGGGCTGGCCAGGAACACGCGGGCTTCCTTGTGGCCCATGCGGCCGGGGTAGTTGCGGTTGGTGGTGCTGATGCAACTGAGCGGGGTGTTCAATCGGCCGAAGGTGTCCGATGGTCCGCCCAAG
>JBGQCZ010000808.1:0-2789 GCA_041495645.1 Gemmataceae bacterium
GGAAAACCGCTGAGAGACTCATCCATGAGTCGCCGCTGGGGACTGCCAACCCGGACCGCCCGACAGTATCGTGGACCACCCGACGCACCAATCCAACTGCCAATCCAACAGCCTTTCCAACTGGCGTTATGACTCGCTTTATGACTCGCTTTATGACTTTCGCAACAATTTGTGTGATGGCGTCGGGGGAGGGATCGAACTTGGCCTGGAGTAAGGAGTTGGGGCTGAAACCCGACCATTGCCGCACACCGCCGATAGTTTGGTTTAGTTTGGTTCGGAGTTGTATTCCGAGTTGTTTTTGTAGTTTGGTTGGAGGTTGCCGTTCATGTCGCGGAAAGATGCCCAGAACGTTTTCCGCGGCAAGTGTGCCGCCGCAGGGCTATCAAGCGCAACTCGGACTTGGGGAAAAACATCATGCCATCGCCCGAAACCAACGTCAAGCTTGCCGGCCCGAATAGGTACATCGAGACGAAAGCCGTCGAGGCCCCGATCGCCGTGCCCAGCAGAAACCCGATCACGGTTGGTATTGGCCGGCCCTTCCGAATGATCTCGCCAATGACTGCCGCCAACCCCATGGTGCCGCGGTTGACCAATTTGCTGCTCACGGGTGAGCTCCGTTGGATTCGATGCTGCCGCGAAGTGTAATTGAAGTGGAAAGAGAAAGAAAGGCGCTGCACGAGAAATCGACAGCACGACTGCAATCTCGTGGTTTTCGTGCTTTCGTGATTCTCTGAAATGTGAATCACCAAAGCGCGAAAAATCGAAAACACGAAATGGATCTTTTTCTTGTTTTCGTGATTCGCATTATTGTTATCTGTTGCAACCAATCAACCACGCACCATTGACAGGCTGTGGAATTCGAGCGATAATTTTCTCTAATCTCGCAAAACGACTTTCGTTCCGAAAAAAGGGAAGCGGCCATGCGTCTTATTGCCACCGCATTTCTTTTTGCCTGGCTCCTGCCAGTCACCGCCCGTGCGGACGACGACAAGGAGACCCTGGCCCGGCAAGCCCACGGGATCTTGAAGACCACCTGTTATCGCTGCCACGGTCAGGAAGGCGCGAGCGAGGGCGGCTTTAACTATGTGCTTGACCGCGAGCGGCTGGTGGCTGGACGGAAGATCGTGCCGGGCGAGTCGGCTCAATCGCGTCTTTACAAGAAGATGCGCAAAGACGAGATGCCGCCGGAAGAAGAAAAGCCGCGTCCGACCGCCGCCGATGTTGCTGTCATTCAAAAATGGATCGACGCCGGCGCGCCCGATTTCAATCCCGCTCCGCCGCCCCGCAAGGAAATCACCGCCCAGATGATGATGGATGTGATCGGCAATGACCTCGATAAGTCCGGCGAGCGCAATCGCCGCTTCCTTCGCTACTTCACGATTTCGCACCTGTACAACGCCGGCTGGTCCGAGGACGAACTGGAGGGCTACCGAATGGCCCTCTCCAAGCTGGTGAACAGCCTGTCGTGGGGCGTGCGCGTCGTCAAACCCACGCCGATTGACGCGGAACGCACCGTTCTCCGCATCGACCTGCGCGATTACAAGTGGAGCGAGAAAATCTGGAGCCGCATCATCGACGCCTATCCCTACGGGATCGATTTCGGCACGCCTTCGTCCAAATTCTGCGCCGAAGCCACCGGTTGCCAACTCGCTTTCGTGCGCGCCGATTGGTTTGTCTCGGCCGCCTCACGACCGCCGCTCTATCACGATGTGCTGCAACTTCCCGCGACGGACCATGAGTTGGAAAAACAACTCCGCGTCGACGTCGAAGAAAACATTCGCCAGGAGCGAGTCGCCCGCGCCGGCTTCAACGGCTCCGGCGTGTCGCGCAACAACCGCCTGATCGAACGGCATGAAACCCCTTATGGCGCCTATTGGAAGAGCTACGATTTCAGCGCCAGCACCGGCCGCCAGAACCTCTTCGAATACCCGCTCGGCCCGTCGGGAACCACCTCGTTCGCTCACGCCGGTGGGGAAATCATCTTTACCTTGCCCAACGGTTTGCAAGGCTACATGCTGGTCGACGACAAGGGGAACCGCATCGAGAAAGGCCCGACCAGCATCGTCAGCGATCCGAAGCAAGCGGACCGGTCGGTGGTCAACGGCCTGTCGTGCATGTCCTGCCATTCGCGCGGAATGATCGAGAAGACCGACCAGGTGCGCGAAAGCGTGGTCAAGAATCCCAATGCATTCGAGAAGAAGGATGCCGAAACCATTCTCGCTCTTTACCCGCCCAAAAAGGATATGGACCGGTTCATTCACGACGATGCCGAGCGCTTCGCGAAGTCCGTGGCGATGACCGGCTGCCGTGTGGACCCCGATGGGCGGATTGTCGGTACCGATCCGGTCGTGAACCTGGCGCTGCTGTTCGAACGCGAACTCGATCTTCGCCTCGCCGCCTCCGAAGTCGGCGTCAAAGTTACGGTTCTGGTTGGAGCGATGGACCGTTCGCCGGCCCTCGCTCGCGCGTTGGGCGTGCTCAAGGTCGATGGCGGTTCGATGCAACGATCCGCGTTCGTCGTCATTTACGGCGACCTGGTGAAGGAACTGAAAATCGGCGTGTTCATTTCCGCAAACGGTTCGCCCAGCGCATTCAGCGCGCCCAGCGCGCCCGACCGGCCCGCATCCGTGTCAAATGGCCCGCTCAAGCCCGGCGAACGGCTTTTCGAACGCGGACAGGTCGTCTTTCTCAACGACCTCCCGGAATTCGACGTCAAGAACGGCGCGTGGCCCTTCAGCAAGAACGGCGAACTTGGCAACAAGAACAGGATCAAAGTAAAGGGGAAGTCC
>JBGQCZ010000809.1:0-2784 GCA_041495645.1 Gemmataceae bacterium
CCGGGCCCCCACCGACTACAGATCACAAGCCAGGGATCAGAAACGATCACGAGTGTCACGGTGACGCCTAGCGCTGGTGTAACGATTGCCACAAACGTGAGTGGCACCGTAGTTGATATTACGGGCCTTTCCTCGAATACGAACTACACGATCGTCGTAATCGCGGACAACCAAGAATACGATTATGCCATTACGATTGATGCGAATGGGAACGTTGTCTTCAGTCTGATGATGGTCGAAGCTCTCATAAAACCGAGTTGGTGGGCGCGCCCGGCGCGCCGATGAGCCTCGCCGTCAACGCTAGGTTCCGCGCTGGGTACGCCGCACTCGGTACGCAACCCGCACCCCGCTCCCGAGCCCCGCACGGGGCTCGGCGGCGATGGTTCGGTTTGGCCAAGGATGATGCCTATTTCTCCGCGACTTTCGCCAGGTCCCCGGCCTTTCTGTCGAAGATTGGACGACATCCTGAATCGTTCCTGGCTCGCCTCGCGCTCGGACGATTCACGCCGGTTTTCGCGGAAAGATCACCCTCGAAATCATCAATCGCGGCTTGTCGCAACGGGAAGTCCGGCCCAACGAAAGGAAATTGTGCCAACTGATTTTCGAACAGTCAGCGCGATCCCGCGCCGCGGCGGCACTGCACCTTCTCCAGCCAATGCACGCCCCTCGGCACGCCTAGCCGACAACGCCAGATCCCGCACTCGGCGCTCCGTCCTCCCACTTCCGGTCACAGCCAATTCTCGATGTGAATCCCCGCCACCGGTTGAAAGTCTTGATCGGCCGTGAGAAGGGTAAGGTGGTATTGGCGGGCCACGGCCGCGATGAGAAGGTCGAACTGAGATAGCATCCTTCCGGCGGCGTAGTTCGCGGAACATTTCGGCGAACTCGACGGCCGTCTGTTCGTCGGTGGGCCAGACGCGGAAAATGGCGAGGGCCGCTTGAAAACGCGCGAGGTTTTGCCGGTAGCGCCGGCTCAATCGAATTCCCGCCCGATACTCGCAATGGACCGGCAAACAAATCCCGAATCGATCGCCGCCCCGCAACGCCGCATCGACCCGCGGCTGCAAAACGGCGTGCCGGTCGAGAGAAGCCGACAGGTGATTGGTGTCCAAGAGATAGCGATTCAAGGCGTGCTACCCGCGATGTTCCGCATGGCGTCTCGACTGTGCCGGTCCAGTTCGGCCAACGTTGCCTCAATCTGTTCGCGTTCGCCGGCTTCGAACTCCATGGGACCGAGCGCCTGAAGGGCCGCCAACCGGTCCTCCAAATCCACGACCGGATCATCCGGTGTCAGCGGCAGCAATTTCACGAATTGTCCCTCCCATTCCTCGGGGATGGGTCCCTGAACTTCAACGCGTCCCTGATGAATGCGTGCTTGGATCACGGCAATTCCCTGGTTTGAATGCGTTGCGATATTCTACCCCTTTCGCCCGAAGCGGCAAAGTCCAGCCCGGCCACTCTGCACTCAACGCTCCGCGCGGGATACTCGGTACTTCGAACTGAGTACTCGGTACTCCCGTCAGCAACCACGACATTTTCTCTACGCCGCAGGCGTTGCAGACTCAAAGCCCAGGGTCGCGAGCTTGCGAGCGCACCCTGGGTGACGTCGCCTTGGAAATGATCGCCCGGTTCGCGAAGTCGAACCGGCTCAAATTGCAACAAGTCAGCGCCATCCCGCGCCGCGGCGGCAGCCATACCTTCTCCAACCAAAGCACGCCCCTCGGCACCCCTCGCCGACAACGCCAAGTTCGGTACTCGGCACTCGGTACTTTGTACTCAGTACTCCCCTTCTCCAGCCGTACCCCGCTCCCGAGCCCCGCACGGGCTCGGAGGCGATGTTTTCGGTCGGCACCGGCGAATGCGTTATGCCATACAAACCAGAAACGCGTTTCTGGCCATTTCACTGGGAATTGCTTGCAACTTGTACTGATCGAGCTTACGATCATGTTTCTGCTTCATGCGACCGCAAGACAGTTGGCAGCGCTTTACTCGCAGGCGCGACCTCCAAACAAGTGTTTGTAGCACTGATGCCAGTGCCTCGGATCAGGTACCAACATGACCCGCCGATTCTCACTCTCGCTGATTCCTAAGGCAACTTGCCCCCATTGCTGGTCGAGCTTCGATCCCGCGGATGTCCTTTGGATATCCGCCCATCAGGATCTGGCCGACGATCCTCGTCTTGGGCCAGATGAACAGCTTCGCTTTCTTCCCACGTCGTTCACGCCCGACGGCGAGGCTTACGACTTGCGAGGCGTACCGTGCCGCGCGTTGGCTTGTCCAAATTGTCATTTGCAATTGCCGCGGGCTGTCCTCGAATACGAGCCACTGTTCGTCTCGATCCTTGGCACGCCGAGCTGCGGGAAGTCGTACTATCTCGCGGCCCTCAGCTGGGAAATGCGCCAGCTTCTTTCGAAAAACTTCGGTATCTCGTTCTCCGATGCCGACCCAACAGTCAATCTTGGAATCACCGAAGCCGAAAAAAAGCTCTTCCTGAATGAGAAGCCCGAAAAGATTGTTCCGCTGGCTTCACTGATTGAAAAGACCAAGCTCGCCGGCGAGCTATATGACGTTGTTTATGAGGGCGACCATGCCATTCGCTATTTGAAACCGTTGTAGTGGACCCCATTTCCTGGACCACGGGTGAAGTTAGTCTGGCTGGCATTTGGGCGGCTTGAATGGGTGTCGTCGCCGTGATCGGATGATTTATGCGGCGATTCGTGGGTTTTGGGCGCTGCGGGGCTGATAACTTGCCGGTTTGGGCAGCGGGCGGGTTTTCAGGTAGGC
>JBGQCZ010000810.1:0-2781 GCA_041495645.1 Gemmataceae bacterium
AATTGCAATTGCGACGAGCGCAGGTTGAGCGGGTGCCGAATGTCACGGTCGGCGCCGGTTACATGAGGCAGAACCAGAATTTGTCTAACGATTGGGCCATTTCTGTTAGCCTGCCCGTACCGCTTTGGAACCGCAACCAAGGGAACATTCGTTCGGCTCAGGCCGTCGTGGGCGAATCGGCGAACGAAGTGTCCCGAGTTGAAAATGAACTTGTCGAGCGCCTCGCAATGGCCCACCGCGAATATGCCGCCGCCCGACAAAAAGCCGATCGTTACCGCGTCGCCATCCTGCCGCGCGCGAAGGAAACCTACGATCTTTCGTTGCAAGCATTTCGCGGCGGGCAGTTCGAGTATCTGAAAGTGCTGCAAGCGCAACGGGTGGTGGCGGAAGCCAATCTGGAGTACATCAAGGCGCTCGGCGAGGCCTGGAAGGGCGCTAGCGCCATTTCGGGTTTGATGCTTGAGGAGATATGGCCGCTCGTCCCGCCGCCGCAACGGTAGAACCCCTCATTCGTTCAAGTCTTTTGCTGCCCATTGGCGCGCTCGGTTCGTCTCCGTTACACTGAATGGAATTCCCGACTCATAGGTGGAGGCTCTTCCATGTACGAGCGATTCACGGATCGCGCCCGCAAGGTGATGCAGCTTGCCAACGAAGAATCCCAGCGATTCATCAATAATGAGTACATTGGCACCGAACATATTCTTTTAGGCCTGGTCAAGGAGGGCGCCGGTGCAGCCGCTTGCGTCTTGAAAAACCTCGATATTGGGCTGGATCAAATTCGTTCGGAGGTTGAGAAGATCGTGCAGACCGGCGCCCATGATAATGAGACGATCGGAAAGCTGCCGCACACGCCACGCGCCAAGAAAGTCATCGAGTATTCGATCGAAGAATCCCGTGGTCTGAATCACAATTACGTCGGCACCGAACATCTGCTGCTGGGTCTGGTGCGCGAGGGTGAGAGCACGGCGGCTCAGGTACTCATGAACCTCGGGGCGTCACGAGACAAGGTACGCTCGGAAGTATTGAATATTCTTGGTGAATACGACGGGAAGAATTGATGGCCGTTTGGCAGAGCGCTCGCCCAAATGACGGCGTGGTGACGCCCGGGGTCGTCTCCCAAGTAATGGGGGACGGGTCCGACGACCTACGGCCGTAGCGTGTGATCTAGAGAACATCGGTTGCGATTCAACGGTTCAAACCAGATGACCTTGACTCCATTTCCCAGCCCATTTACACTTTCTTACATACCCGTACCAAACTCCGCTCAGTTGCACCGCCATCTCGGCCCGGATTTGTTCAAATCATCCCCGAGTGGCACACCGGCTTCCGATTCATCTCGGACGCACTCCGTTAACACCGGTCCTGCCCGTGAGCGACACCACGCCGACGACGAAAACGCGACAGAAGCTCGTGCTGGTTGATGCCCACGCGCTCGTGTATCAGTTTTTTCACGCAGTCGGGCAGATGAACGCGCCGGACGGACGGCCCACCAATGCACTATTCGGATTCGCCCGCGATCTATTCTACTTTCGCGATCAACTGAAGCCCGATTACCTCGTCTACGTGTTCGATCCGCCGGGGCCGGTCTTTCGCGATCAGCTTGTCGGCGATTACAAGGCCCAACGCAAACCGCCCGACGACGACCTCATCGCGCAGATTCCGCTCATCCATCAGTTGCTGGAAGCGGCCAATGTCCCGGTTCTCACACTGCCGGGCTACGAGGCCGACGACGTGATCGCGACGTTGGCCAAAGCCGGCGCGGTCCTGGGCTTTGACGTGATGATCTGCTCCAGCGACAAGGATTTCCGGCAACTCGTCGATGACCGCGTCCGCATTCTCAACCTGCGCAAGCAAATGTTCCTCGACCGGCAGGCAATCATCGACGATTGGGGCGTCACGCCCGAGCAGGCCATTGTTTATCAAACGCTCGTTGGAGACTCGGTCGATAACGTTAAAGGCGTGAAAGGCGTGGGCGAGAAGACCGCGGCGAAACTGCTGCAGAAGTTCGGCACTATCGACAACATGCTGCAAAAACTGGACCAGCTCAATGGCGTGGTTTCGCCGAAGATTCAGGCGGCGATCAAGGAAGCCGCCGACTCGAAGGCGCTCGAACTCGGCCGCAAGCTCGTGACGCTTCATACCACCGCGCCTGTGCCGCTCGAATGGGAGAAATGGCATCAGCCGGAATGGAATTCGCCGCGGCTGCTGGAGTTATTCGAGGAATGGGGCTTCCGTTCGTTCGCCGGTCGAGTGAAAGGCGCCGCGTTAGCCGCGCCCGCGCCGGTCCGACAGCCCGTGGCGAAAAAGCCCGGCGCCGGCGGCGATTTGTTTGCCGGCATGGAGCCGGAGGAATTCGAATTCGGCGCCAACGCACCGGGCGACGACTGGCAGGGCAATTACCGGCTGATCGAAACTCCGGAGAAATTCACATCGTTTCTGAAAGAATTGAAGCGTCAGCGTCGCTTCGCGATCGACTTGGAAACCACCGGGCTGGAACCGCTCACTTGCGAACTCGTCGGGCTCGCGTTCTGCTGGAAAGAAGGTGAGGGGCACTATCTGGCGATCCGCGGTCCGGCAGGCGAACCGCACCTGGACGAATCCGCAACGTTGGCCGAACTCAAGCCGTTGCTCGAAGACCCCACGATCTTCAAGATCAACCAAAACATCAAGTTCGATCGCAACGTGTTCAAAGCGCTCGGGATCGAATTGAAGGGTGTGGCCGGCGATTCGATGGTGGCCGACTATCTGCTCCATTCCGGCGAGCGCAGCCACGACCTCGGC
>JBGQCZ010000811.1:0-2780 GCA_041495645.1 Gemmataceae bacterium
CATGGATGAGTCTGTCAGCGGTTTTCCCGCATGCCGGCCCCCACTTTTCCCGCGCCACGGCCCCCGTGCGCTCTTCGTCGCGGTACTAAGTCGAGATGTCAAAGAACCGAGGAGGGCTGGGAGGGGCCCCTCCTCAGTCCCACACCTTGGGAGCCCCAAGAAAAGGAGGGGGTGGGTGGTTCAAGGCCCCCAAGAAATGCCCCTCCCCCCTCGAGACCACTCCCATGTTATGATAGTGTACTTAAGTACACAACGTCAGAAATTCTCGGCGCCGGCCGTTTGCGCCCGACTCAAGCGTAACCCATCTTGCGCAAGGTCAGACCGTGGCGGCAGTAGAAGAGCAGGCGGAGGGCAAGGGGCATTTCGTCTTTCCAGGCCCCGACCTTGCCCCGGCGAAAGAACTTCTCGCGAAAGCCAGCAGTTTTCAAGACCGACGACGCGAAGCCAAAATCAAATCCCTGCGCGCGCAGTCCGCCGAACGACGGAACGCGATCCGGGCGCGGGGCCGGCAGCGGGTAGATCGAGCGAATGCTCTCGACGCTGCCGATGGGATCGGCGATCAGGTCTTCAAAACGCAGGACAATAGCGGCCCGCCTCCGCCACAGCCGAACGTGCCGGCTCCAACCCCCGAACCAGTGGCCCTTCCGCGCGACGATCGCGCCGAGCAACACGCGCCAGAAAGCAGCCGAGCCCGGTTCGATCAAATCGCAGTGATAGCGGGCGGCGGAGACCAGGGCGTCGCGCCCGTCGCGAACAATGTAAACGGCCGGGCTCGACGGGTCGTTCGGCACGAGTTCGTCGGGCAGCAGGTGGGTCTTGACGACGGGAAAGTTCAGGTAGTCGCGGTCGTTCGCTTGCGCTGTCGGATCGAGCAACTCGGACGACTGGAGGCCGTACACTTCGTTTAGCACGATGCGAAAGAACGTGTTTCCCGATCGCGGATAAGAAGCGAGCCAGAGCACGGCGGAACCCCTCGACGGCCTCGATGCCGAAAGAGTTGCTCCACGTTATGGATAAATAGGCGGAAAAACTCAACCCCATTCCCAGTAGGCGTCGGCCGATTGACCGCCGGCCAAGTCTGCTCGTGAACGCAATGCTGCGGTCAGCGAACTACAGACTGTGGACTGATTCTGAGGATGCCGGCGCACGACGGCTATCGGATGGAAGAGTTTGCGAATGATCGACGCGGAAATAGGGGACTTTCTGTTTTTTCCCCATTCAGGTGCGCGGGCGATTATCGAGACCTCGACCCGGCGAAAAAGCTGAACGGCCCCTTTTCCGCCGAGCGCTTCTTGCGTCCGGCCCAGGTCCATGAGCGCCCAGCCGAGGTTGAACAGCGTGAAGGCGCCGTCGGGCATGTTGGCATGATCCAACTCCAAGAGCCCTGGGGATCCGATGGAGCTGACGCAGTGTTCAAACAGCTTCCACGATCCGCTGTACGCCAGTGATACTGCCGGCGCTGTCAACCGATACGGCCAGCTTCAGCGGCTGGTTCGCGGTGTCGAGGTCTCGCTGGATCGCGTCCATCGTTCGACTGGTTACTTGGCCAATGTCGTGCCAAACCTGCATCATGTCGCCCGCGGCGCTCGTGAGGTGCTCCTTGAGCTTCCCCTGCTGCTCCGCGTCTGTGGAAACCCACGTGAGGCTTCCCTTTAGCTCTGGGATTCGCTTCTCCACGAGACTTTGAAAGCCCAGAATTGAATCCTTGAATGTCACATGCTGTTCGCGCAACTCACTCAATCGAGACAGCACCGAGCGTCGATTGATGGGAAGGGCGCATTTGAGTTGATTGGCAATGCACCGAACGTACTCGCCAAGAAGGAACTGGCTCACCAAGTCTTTCACGATGCTGACAGCCTTTCTTGCCGCATCGGAATGCTCTACGGAGACAGAAAGGAAACTCCCCTTCAATTGCTGCGCCTCGAAGCCTCGCATTTCCGACTGGAGCTGAAGTCGAACGCCGCCCATGATCTCCATGCATCCGAGTTCGATTTGCTCCAAGCTCGCGACGTAGGCCGCGACCTGTTGTTCCGAAAGCTCGCCCTCAACCAGTTCGCGCGAAATCATCTTCAAATAGTCCAAGTCGCCGCGTAGCTTCCCATGGCGATCGTTGTCGAGCCACTCCCTGATCGAATGGATTTCCGTTTCGATCCGCTTGAGGTGGTCGTTGATGTCGGCCAAGTACTTCTGAGCAACAACGAACGCGGCAATTTGCCATACGGCCATCGAAGCAGCCACGGCATGTGTCGTGGTAGCGGAAAACAAGGTCGCGTTCCCGGCAATATTACTCCCGGCGACCGGGACGGCGCTGGCTCGGAAGCCCCCGCCGACAGCCTTCATCAGTTTCAGAGTCCCGCCGGCGAGTCCTTCGGCAACATCCGGAGAAAACCGCATGACGTAGGTGCCAGACGTCAAAGCGACATTGGCAATTGATCCTGTCACCGGCGCCAATCGTGGTATGAGGTTCGATAAGCTCGTCGCGATTCTTGGATTCAGCGGAATGTCTTCACGCCGTTCCTGAATCGGAAACTCGACTCTGGACACCTCGACGAGCGGTTGACCGTCCGAGTCACGATAGAGCGTGGGTGCGGTTGATGAGATTTGCTGATTGGCATGGGCGACGGTGGCGGAGTTGCCGCGTTTGCGACGTATCAGCATGAGCGCCAGGGCCGCCATTCCCGCCAAGAGAACGAGTGCTCCGAAGATGACGGCGGCTTGAAGCATCGGCGGTCCCCTGTGATTGCGTCATCTATGCATGCGTAGGGTGGGTCGGGAACCGG
>JBGQCZ010000812.1:0-2756 GCA_041495645.1 Gemmataceae bacterium
ATGGTCCATCATCGCCAGGGCTTGCCGCTCGGCCTCGAAGCGAGCAATGACTTGCTTCGAGTCCAAGCCCGCCTTAATGACCTTGAGGGCGACCTTGCGCTGCACTGGTTGCGTCTGCTCGGCCATGTAGACGGTGCCCATGCCGCCTTCGCCGATTTGCTGAAGGAGCTTGTAGGGACCGATCATGGCGCCGGGGACTTCGGCCGGAGTGGGCGAATCGACGGTGGCGGTGGGTGGAACGCCGGGCAGCCGGTCGTGCGCCGCCAGCAGCGCCTCGACCTCCGCGCGCAGGCCGGGGTTCTCGCCGCAGGCCTGCTCCAGAAACGCGCCGCGTTCCGCCGGCGATTTCTGGTCAATCGCGGCCAGAAAGATCGATCGTTCGGACGAATGTTGGTCGGTCATGGTTCACCGCTGCTCCGCAAGGAGCATCATCGATTCAAGAGACAATGCGAAATCGGAATCCGGAACCTGCCAAGAATTTGAAAAAATGGGTAGAAAAAGGGGACATTCAGCTTTTTCGCCAACAGAGTCTTTGATTACATTTCCAGTCGCTGTTGGGCGAAAAAGCAGAATGTCCCCTTTTTCTACCGGCGGTCGAGCTCGCGCCGGAGCCAGGCGCGGGCATAGGCCCAATGGCGATGGGCCGTGCGTACGGAGATCTCCAGGCACCTGGCCGCCGCTTCCAAAGTGAGGCCCGCGAAGAAGCGCAATTCGATCAGCCGGGCCATTTCGGGTTCGACCGTCGCGAGTTTGGAAATCGCTTCATCGACGGCAATCAGATCGTCGCCGGTCGAATCGACGGCCAGTTCCGCTTCGAGCAACTCGTGGCGGCTCCAGCCGCCGCCATGCCGGGCGGCGCCTTTTCGGCGGGCGTTGTCGATTAGGATGCGCCGCATGGCCTCGGCCGCGGCGGCAAAGAAATGACCGCGGCTGTCCCAATTCGGTGCGGATGAATCGCGTCCCTCGCCGTCGACCAGCCGCAAATATGCTTCATGCACCAGGGCGGTCGCTTGCAACGTCTGTCCCGGCGCTTCCTGGACCAGCTTTTGCGCCGCGAGCTTGCGCAATTCGTCGTAGACCAGCGGCAGCAGTTGCTCGGCGGCTTTCGGATCGCCGGATTCGATGGCGGAGAGAATGCGCGTCACGTCGGACATTACTAAGCAACGTAGGCGATTCGCTCCACGGTGGCGACGGCTGTTGCATGGAGATATGTACTTGGGTATACTATGTTAGTATTCGGTCACTTCGGCCAAAGCGCCTCGCGTGTGCGCATTTCTTGGGAGAACCTGTCGTGATTGCTTCAAGTTTGATTTTGTGGATCGGCTCGGTTGGCGGCGGGCCGTTTGTCGCCCCGAACATGGTTCCAAACCGACACCACCACTCCTCAACTCACTCCCCAACTCACTCCTCAACCACTTTCTCCACAAAGTTTTTGAGGTCCTCGGGGGCGGGTGGGAAGTCAGGTTGGGACAAGGAGATGCGTCCAGACAATGAGATTCGCGCACAGGGCCGAAAGTTTGATTTAGTTTGGTTCGAGAGTCGGTCGCACGGAAAAAAGTGAATAATCGGTGTCAGTCAACTGTCACCCTTTTCCCGCTGAGCGTTATCGAGCTATTTGCAGAGGGCGGCGACAAGAGGCACCAGCGCCACGCCTTCAGACGCGGCCCGATTTCGGAAGGTCTCCACAACATGCTCAATTCCTAATCCGTCACAAGCAACATTTTCCAACTCCGCAATGTCGCGGAGTTGCCGCTTGATTTCGGCTTGCACGTACTCTTTCTTCAGGATAGCTTCACGCGCTTCAGGAGTGTCGTAGGGCATTGCCTCCAGCGTGTGTGCTATATAATCAACCGCGTCACAGCCTCGCTCAGCGGCCCATGCTGCGCTCTGCGTGTCCCCTGTCAACTCACACTGGCAGGCGTAAGCCAAAGCCGCAACCGCATCGTCCGCCAGACCGTTGAGCGGGTTCCACTCAGCATCCTCTCCGGGGATCAGAGACTCGTAATCGCTGAGAAATGGTTCCTCGTAACCTGTCTGTCCTCGCAGTGCCAATTCCCACATGTGGTCCAACGTCGAACGCAAGTAGTTCGGACGACCCCGCCCCGTCGTCTCGCAGAACGACTGGTACAGCGGGAAGAGCCGTTCCGCGATGGATAAGGCAAACAGCATCCGGCAGCGTGGGCTGACGCCTTCCAGCCGATCCTTCAGCAGTTGCCGATCAAACTTGACCACGAAGCACCCCCTCATTTCCAGATCGCCGTTCGCGGGCCGGTGATCGTCGCTCCAGCGTCCTCCAGTGCCTTCCGACACGCGGGGCAGAAATCCCTCGTAGTTGAGATGGCATTGGGCTTGAATCCCCGTGCTGTGGCCTCCTGCAAGGCGGTGATTTCTGCGTGCTCTCCGGGCAACTTCGCCGCGATCTCGCCTTCTTTCAGCAAGCCGAGTTGTTTACGGCTTAGGTCTCGTCCACCGCTGCCGATGATGTCCCCACCCGTTGTCTCCAGAACCGCTGTCGTACGTTGCTTTGCTGCGATAGGATCAAGTGCGCCTTGGATTTCCTCGGCTCGCGTTGTTAGACGTGCCGTGTTCGATACGTTCTTTGGGGCGTTTCGACACATTTGCCTGGCGCCCAGGTACATTAGAACCGTTTCGGCACCCCCTGTCAAAATGGGTGTCGTCGCAGTGATCGGATGATTTATGCGGCGATTCGTGGGTTTTGGGCGCTGCGGGGCTGATAACTTGCCGGTTTGGGCAGC
>JBGQCZ010000813.1:0-2755 GCA_041495645.1 Gemmataceae bacterium
CGCCAGATCGTAGCAAGGGCCAAAGTCCGGTGACGACGCTTCCTTCCCGCTCGGGTTGAAATCGAAGATGATCTTGCTCAAGATCCGCCCGCCCTTGCCGGCCTTCGCTTCCTCGCAAAGATTGCGCACGCGGTTGTACACATCGCTGGTAATCGGATTGTTGACGGTGACAAAGACACCATCGTCCGGCGGCGGTTCCTTTGCCTCCTGAGCGATCGCCGCGGCGCACCACGCCAGCGACGCCAGAATCGCCCCCAAGAAAGCCGCGTGACGCGGAAATAGTGCGGCGGTGACAAACATCTTGGTTCCTCGCGGCGGACCGGCTGACAACCGGCCCCTGCCGTATTGAGATTATATCATTCTGCGCCCGCCGCCTGTCAAAACAGAATTCGGTTGTACGGTGCGGGGCGTAAGGTTCACGGGAAATTCACCAATCCAACGCCGCAATGGCGAGCCATAAGGTAATTCGCCAACACTTGAATTCCCTTGCAACCCATCCAATCCTACCGTAACTTGTCAATGAATAACCTCACGATCCTGCACCGAGGAGAAGCCATGTTGCGAAGCCGGTTCCTGGCCGCTGTTTTGGCGGGCCTGTTGGTTCCCGCGTTCACATTCGCTGACGACCCAAAGACGCCCCAAGAGAAGCTGGAAGCCCAGCAAAAACAGCTCGACGAAAAGTTGACGAAGCTGTTGAACGAAATTGCCAGCGTCAAGGAAAAGATCCAAGCCATCGAAAAGACCGTTACCCGCTACGACCTATCGGAAACCAACTATATGATCGTCGAGCTGGGACAGCAGGTCGACAAGCTCCAACGCGAGTTACGCACGGCTCAGAAATCACCGTCGGACTATGCGAAGATGCCCCCCGGCGGCAAATCGGAATCCAAAAAGATCGGCGCCGGCACGCTCAGACTGATCAACGAGTATTCGGTCCAGCAACAGGTCATGGTTAACGGATCGGCTTACTTCGTTAATCCGGGCGACACGATTCATGTGAGTGTTCCAGCGGGCAAATTCACGTATCAAATCGTTGGCCACCATGATGCCCGGCAGACTCGCAGCGTGGACGCGAACAGAGTCTTCGAGACGCGGATGCACCCATAATCGGAACCCGGAGTGCCCCCGGCCATGATCATCACCATTGACGGACCGGCCGGTTCGGGCAAGAGCAGCGCCGCCAAGGGTCTGGCCAAGCGGTTGGGATTCGAGGCGCTCGATACCGGCGCGATGTATCGCGCGGTCGCGCTCGCCGTGCTCCGCGGCGCCGTGCCCGAATCGAGCCCGGCCGCAATCGAAGCGCTGCTTGCCCACATTCATATCGAAGTTCCGCACGGCCGCGTCATGCTCAACGGCGAAGACGTATCGGCGGCCATTCGCGCCAACGAAGTGTCGCAGGCCGCCAGCCGGCTGGCGGCGATTCCCGTCGTGCGGCGATTCCTGGCGGCCCAGCAACGGGCCATCGCTCAAGGCCGCGACATCGTCTGCGAGGGACGCGATCAAGGCACCGTGGTCTTTCCCGACGCCGCCTGTAAATTTTTCTTTCAGGCCGACCGCATGGAGCGGGCACGCCGGCGGCTCGGGGAACAGCATGCAACAGGCGAACTCGGGGCGACATTAGAGTCCGTTCTCGCCGATCAGGACGAGCGCGATCGGCGCGACGCCAACCGCGATACCGCCCCGATGACCGCCGCCCCCGATGCCGTTCTGGTTGACACCACTCACCTGACTGCCGAGCAGGTGATCGATCGCTTGGAGCAGGATGTTCGCCGATGTCTGATTTCCTCTTCGACGTCCTCTACAAGCTGATTTTCTACCCGTTCGGGATGCTCTTCACTCTCACGAACGGTTTGCGAGTTGAAGGCAGCCGTCGCTTTCCGAAGACCGGCCCCGTTTTGATCGTCGCCAACCATCAAAGTTACCTCGACATCATTCTCTGCGGCTTGGCCTGCCCGCGCCGGGCCTATTTCCTGGCCCGCAAATCGCTGTGGCGAAATCGGTTCCTGGGCTGGATCATGGACCATTTCAACACCATTCCCGTCGACACCATCGGCTACAGCCGGACGGGCCTCGATGCCGTGTTGGATGACCTCAAGAAAGGCCGCGTAGTGGTGATTTACCCCGAAGGCGAACGAACGCATGACGGGAAATTGGCCGCCCTCAAGCCCGGCATTTCGCTGCTCATTCGCAAAGTGAAGTCGCCGATCGTTCCGGTCGGAATCGCCGGAGCCTATGAAGCCCTGCCACGGAACAGGAAGACGCCGCATTTCGCCCCGCCATTCCTGCCTTGGAACAACGCGCGAATCGCGTTGCGTGTCGGCAAACCAATCGACGGAGCAACCCTGTCCGAAATGCCAAGAGAAGAGATGCTGAAGGTGCTTGAAGAGGCGATGGAAAAGGTACTAACGCAAGCCGAGCGGCTACGCGGGAATCGTCAGAGCGTCTCCGTGAAAGGTGAAGCGGGACACCCTCAGAAAACCGGGAAATGAAGAACCGAGAATTAGGAATGAAAATGATTCTTCATTCTCGGTTCTTGGTTCCTCATTTCCCGGTTTTCTGAGGGCCGCTTCAACCTTCGCCATATTAGACAGCCGCTTCGGCCCCGACTTCGCGACGCAATTTACGAATGGCTTTGTACTTCTCGTCGCTGACGCGTTCCGGGCTCATGGTCAAGGCATCAGCAACTTCCTGCACGCTGTAGCCTTCGATGCTCATTTGCAGGATTCGCTTTTGCCGGTCGCTCAAGACTTCGGAG
>JBGQCZ010000814.1:0-2741 GCA_041495645.1 Gemmataceae bacterium
AAGCAGCAGGGCCGCGAACTCCCAAAATTGTCGACTTCGGCCTGGTTAAGCGAGTCGAGAGCCAGGACGATCCCACGCAGAACCGGTCTGGGATGATTGTCGGTACGCCGCAATACATGGCGCCGGAACAGGCGACTGGGTCCCCGGCCGCGGGCGCTCCGTCAGTAGATGTTTACGCTCTCGGCGCTATTCTATATGAGATGCTCACGGGTCACCCGCCATTTGAAGGCGGAACTGCTGCCGAGACTCTGTTTCTCTTGCAGACCCAAGAGCCTGTTCCGCCGCGCCGCCTTCGTCCGAAGATTCCTCGCGACTTGGAGACAATTTCGCTGAAATGCTTGGAAAAAGACCCATCCCGAAGATACGCGAGCGCTGCGGATTTGGCGGATGATCTCAAGCGATTCCTGTCCGATGAGCCCATTCTAGCTCGTGCCGTTGGGCCGCTTAGCCGTCTACTTCGTTGGCGGCGACGAAACCGCGCCGTCGCTTATTTGTTGGCATTGGTTGCCGTCCCGCTCCTTGGCCTGGCCGTATTTGGCCCCGCCGCCGCTCTTCATTACTCTGCAATGGCACGGTTTGCAAGTGCCGAACGCGAGCAGGCCGCAAGAGAGAGGGACGAAGCGACTCGCCAAGCCCGGGACAATCAAATTCGGCTGGTCCATGTAAATGAAATGGCCGCTCGCTTGTCCTCGCTCGAACGCGATCCCGGCAAGTCGCTGCTCTTCTTCGCCAATGCCGCCCGTTTGGCCCGCATGGCGGGGGACCGCGATCGTGACGAGTTGAATCGAGTCTGCTTTCACAATTGGATGAACCGCGTTTGTCTTCCAGTTCATGCGTTGGCGGCCCTCCCGCCTGACTCGCCTCCTCCCCGAGCCTGGGCCTTTCATCCGTCCGGTCGTTGGCTGTTGGTGCAGACTCGCAATCGGGTCCACCTTTGGGACATGCGTGCCGAGCAGGAATTGCCGTTGTCTGGAAATGTCATGCGGGCGACCAGTGCGGTCTGGAGCCCGGACGGCGAGACGCTTGCTCTCGGTCTTGATGCGGGAGACGTTTTGCTATGCAGATTCCCATTCGATGGTTCTTTGCCACGTCGTGTTACGCACACTGGACCAATCCTGGCTTTGCGTTTCGACGATTCGGGCAAGCGTCTGGCGTTGGGCGGCATCGGCGCGCGAGTCTGGGACTTCGAATCCAAGACTTTCACCGGCGCGAGCCTGCCGCATCCCGGTCTCGTGATGGCTCTGACGTTTGACCAGCAAGGTAACCGACTGGCAACCGGTTGCAGCGATGGGAAAGCCCGCGTTTTCGAGATCGGTCCGGCAGCTTCTCCAGTACTGAGTGTTCCATGGCGGATTCCCTCCGAATCGACTCATACCAAGCCGCTATTGCAGCCGCCGCTTTTCGCCATGAACGGAACGATGCTCATTTGTCTGCACCCGGACCAGCGACATGTCGAGGTTTGGGACGTGGGAACCAAGGAACTGTATTTGACTTTTCCGCCTTCGAATTCGCCGTTCGAATGGCGCGTCGATTGCTGCGACTCCTTGCCGGGAGACCGCTTGCTAGCATTGGGCGGCCCTGCCGGCGCGCGTGTAATCGATTTGACTGCCAAACAAAATGTCGTGCCGTGGCCTGAGTGGTTCGAGCCGACCAATCACGTGTTCAGCGTTTCATTGGATCCGGATTCCGGCGGTCTGATGACGGGAGGGACCGATCTGAGTGTGCGGCTTTGGTCAAGAAACGGAGCGGCTGCGCTTCATGCATTGCCGGCGTTTGGGCCCGTTGTCGCGACCGCGATTCTACAGGGCGGACGACTATTCGTGACGATGGAGGACAACGGCTCGATCCGTGCCTGGTCGCCACCTCGGGTTATGGTCAGCCATTTTCAGGTCCCGCGGCTCAGTCCTTTTCCATGCGTGCCTATTCCGACGCCTGACGGCAAGCACTTTCTGACCATTGGAACGCCGGCAATCGGCTCGACAGTTCGAACTTCGCGCGCTTATGAAGCCGAAACCGGTCTGCCGGCCGGCCCCATCTTGCAGGCAAATGGCGCGATCCTCTGTGCCGCGCTTGCCCCATCCTCGGAAATCGCAGCGCTAGCCATTTCCCACGCAAGCACCGAGTCCGAGCGACTTCGCTCGATGTTTGGCCAGACGCCCGACATGAACTTCGTGCAGCTACTGAATTGGCGCACCGGCAATCGCCTTTTAGCACCTGTGCCAATGCCGACCGAGCCACGATCACTGGCGTTTAGTTTGGACGGATCACGGCTCGCGGTGCTTTGCGCCGCCGGCGAGATCGTGCTCATCGATTCTGCGACGGGGAAGATTGTGGCGGAATGTGCCAACAAGGAGCCGGACCAACAGCGTGCGGACCGCTCGCTTGGCGGGGCGCTGCGCTTCAGTCCTGACGGTCGCTTTATTGTCGCCTGGGGCTTGGATTCAACCTTGCGAATTCTGGACGCGGCCGAATGCAAGCATCAGCGTGCTGTCAATCAAGGAGAAGGCACGTTTACGCAGATTGAGTTCGTTTCCGGCTCGGATATGTTGCTCGCAGCACATGATCGCCGGGATGTTGCCTGTTGGGACCTTTCAACGGGAGATCGCCTAACCAACCCCGCGGCGCTTCCACAAACCGACGGCGTGCGCACTCTTCGCTTGAGCGCCGACCGCCGGACGTTGATTACCGCCGGACGCGAAGGTCAGGCACGCCTCTGGGATTGGAAATCCGGGAAGCAAGTG
>JBGQCZ010000815.1:0-2734 GCA_041495645.1 Gemmataceae bacterium
CGCCGATGTGGGCCAGGATCTCCGCCGCCGAGCGGGTCGTCGGACACACGCGAGTCGTGCCGAACCCTTCAGGCGCCCCGGCCACGGCTTTGCCGCCGCGATAAGCCAGCGTGGCGACTGTGTGACGAAGAAACTCACGCGCGGACTCCATTATTTGTCCCCGATGCAGTAGAGGTATCGTTCACCGCGGAGGAATAGTTCTTTGCCGACCAACGCCGGCGAGGCGCTGAAGGTGTCGTCGAGGCGGTTGGTGGCCAGCATTTTGGGAGTTTCGTCGCCGTGACTGATGACTTGTGTAATGCCGTCGCGGCTGGTGATGTAGATTCGGTTGGCGGCGGCGACCGGGGATGAGTAGACGTTGCGGATGGCAGCCAAGCGAATGGGATCGCCCTGGTCTTCACCGGTTTTGGCATCGATGCGGACGATCACGCCTTGGTAGTGCTGCAGGTTGTAGAGCGAGTCGCCGTATAACAGCGGCGAGGGAACGTAGGGCGTGCCACGGCGGCGCATCCAAAGCACTTGTTTCGTGCCGGTGATGTCGCCCTTAGCGCCGTCGAGCCGGATGGCGAGCATGGCCCGCGTGTCGTAGCTGCTGCCGGCGTAGACGACGCCATTTGCAAACACCGGCGAAGCCACGATGTTGGATGACAGCCCGCCGCACTCCCAGATGAGCGCCCCGCTGGCCAGATCGTAGCCGCGCATGCGATTCGTGCCGGGAACGATGACCTGGGCAACGCCTTTCTGCTCGACCACGATCGGCGTGGCCCACGAGGTGTCTTCGGTGCGGGCCACGCGCCAGCGCTGCTTGCCGGTGCGTTTGTCGAGGGCCAAGAGAAACGATTGCTCTTCGTGGTCCCAGTTGACGATCAGCGTGTCGCCGAACAGGGCAGGGGAGCTGCCTTCGCCGTGCCCGTGCTTCGAGTGCATCTCGCCGAGATCTTTCTTCCAAATCAGCTTGCCGCTGGTGTCCAGGCAGTAGAGGCCATACGAGCCGAAGAACGCGAAGACATGCTCGCCATCGGTGACGGGCGACGCCGAGGCGAGGCTGCCGCTAACATGCCCGGCCTCGAGCGGGGCTGCCTTGAGCATCGTTTGTTGCCAAAGAATCTTGCCGGTCTTGCGGCTGACGGCCAAAACCGCGAACTCGTGGTTTTGGGTCATGCCGAAGTTGTCGTGAGCGCCTACACGAACGAAGCGCGGCTTGATGGCTTCGCCGTAGGGGATCGCCGTGGTCAGAAAGATCTGGTCGTCCCAAACGACCGGCGTGGAATGCCCTTTGCCCGGAAGTTCGGTCTTCCAGCGAATGTTCTTGGTCTCGCTCCATTCAAGCGGCGGTTGAGCGTTGGGCGCGACGCCGGTGCCAAGCGGCCCGCGCCACTGGGCCCAAGAGTCTTGCGGCTCTACTTTGGTAGGCGCGGCATCGGGCGGGCGATCGGTGGGGAAGGCAAGCAGCACGATGCCGATGAGCGGGTGCATGGCGATTCCTTTTTGGCGGGCGAGCCGTGCCGTGAGGTCGGGCGGTGCGACGACGAACGGCCACTGCCCTGATTAGGCCACTGCCGAACGTCCATCCACGAAGTAGGCCAATTGCTTCCGGGCCGCGGCAAGCAGTTCTTCGTCCTCCGCATCCCACAAGCCTTCGGCAGAGAGACCTTTCGCCAGAGTTGACAGGTTGGCAATGAGTTGACCGAATCGCATTTCCGGGCAAGCAACGCTCAAGTCGGCCAAAACCGAAAGCAGTTCTTGACGAGTGGACGTAGTCATGGAATTCGGTCTCCTACGGTCGGCATGGTCGCGCCAGGAACACCGAGGTCGCCAATCACCTCGACTCGGATCTTTCTACCGGGCAGCAACTTGGCCGCGCGCGTTGCCCGCGTGACTCCATCGCTGAGAACCAACTCTCCGTCGGTAGCCCGGTAAACGAATGGCGACGGCATTCCTTGAATCGAAGCGCCACGTTGACTAATTTGGCGCGTCAGTTTGATCGGGTCGGCGCCATTCCGCCGGCTCCAAGGAAGACGCAATGTCCGGGGATCGACATCGACGAATTCCTTCGGCTTCATCACGCTATCCTACCATCAAACCGAAAGTACAGCGATTCCCGATCGCGAATATGATAGACGAGTCAAAGGGAATCAGCGACCAGTCGTTCCGCTGTGAAACATGCGTTGGCGGTTTTTCCCGCGTATGAAGGAGTGCGACCATGAGACGAGTAACGTTTACTATTGCCGTGCTCGCCGGTTTGTGCGCGGCGTGGCCGTTGTCCGCTGACGAAAAGGCGCGGGCCGACAAGCCACAGGTCGTGGAGCTTTGGCCGGGAAAAGTTCCGGACGAGCCGGGCACCATCGGGCCGGAGAAAGTGGTCATGTCGCCGAAACTCGATCGCAAGCAGGTCGAAGTCACCGAGTCGACGCGGATGTTGACCAACGTCACCAAACCGAGCATTACCATCCATCGGCCGGCGAAGGAGAAGGATACTGGGGCGGCGGTGTTGATTTGTCCCGGCGGCGGCTATTGGAACCTCTATTGGGAACTGGAAGGCGAGGAGGCGGCCGCGTGGTTGAATTCGTTGGGTGTGACCGGCATCATTCTCAAGTACCGGGTGCCGCGCCGGCCCGATGAGCCCAAGGGCGTGCCGGCCCGACGCCCGCTCCAGGACGCCCAGCGCGCCGTCAGCCTGGTCCGGAGCCGAGCCAAGGAATGGGGCATCGATCCCAAGCGCATCGGCACGATC
>JBGQCZ010000816.1:0-2729 GCA_041495645.1 Gemmataceae bacterium
CACGAGCCTTCGCTTGCGCGTCAGGCTTGTATGTTTCAGGCGCACTCAAAACTCGCAGGCGCCGGAACCATATCGCTCTTTGAGCGCGCGTTGTTGCGTCGGTTGGATCGGATAGGGGCGGCCGCGCTGGGCGAGGCCAGCCGACCAACCCTTGAATTGGTGCGACAAGTCGAGTCGCACAAGGCGCGGGTGGCGAGCGGACTTTGCGAGAGCCCCGGCTCCAGTTTCACCGATATGATTTTCGCTCAGGTCCAGCGCATACAGATTAATCAGACCATCAGCGGTCGCGAGCGCATGAGCACCCGCGTCGCCGATCAAATTACCGTGCAATACCAGCGACTGCAAACCAACAAGTTGCGGCGAATCCGCCAGGTACTCGACGCCGCGGTCGCCGATGGCGTTGCAGCCGACGCGAAGCGTGTGCAACCCAGCCAAATACGGACACGCCGATAATCGGACTGCGCCTTCGTCTCCGACGTTGCAGCCGGTGAGGTGCAGGGCTCGAACACGGGCCAGCAACGGCAGTTCGAAGAGTTGCCGCATCGCCGAACGGGCACCGATGACACGCACGAGCGCAACCGGTATGCCATGAAAGATTTCTTCGGCGTGTTGAAGCAATACGCTGGCTTCGATGGCGAATTCTCCGACGAATCCTCTTTTGAACGAGTAGCCATAAGCATGGCGCGCGACCGGGCCGGCCCAACGCCGGCCGTGGCGACTCAACAATTCGCGAATTCGCTCATCCGGCCCACCCAGGCATTGCAGGCGAATCAGTTCGGCGCGGTCGCATTCGCCGCGTTCTTCAAGCCAGTCGGCGTAGACGAGACGCGGGCCGTCGTCGTCCGGATGGGCCAAAATGGTTTGCAGGAAGGAGTTATCCGAGAGCATGCCAGGTCGTTCCGCTGGGGATGTGAGCGCCATTCCTTGACCAGGTCTATTGTACGTTCCCCATGAGGGTGAACCCGGAAAATCTTCGAGAACGCGCATCGCCGGAGTGTCGCCGAGCGCTCGATAGCGTCTACCTCGCTCGCGCTTCGGGTTAGTGTGGGAGGCTGACCAATACCAACCCGAAGCGCCAGCGCCAGCGAGGGATGCCTGGCGTCATGAGTTTGGATCGAAGCCGATTTCGACGCCCGGTTTGGCTCTGGGCGCAGCCCGCGGCCCTTCGAGTGACGAGGGCATCGCCGGCTTCTGTTCCCATTGGTCGGACAGCACCGGAATCACGGGCGACGGGCGAACCGGTTTGTTGCTTGGAACCGACACGCCCGTCTCGGGGCGCTGCGGCAAGGGCGAGTTGGGGCCAATCTGAATGACCAACGGCGGGACGGCCACTTGTTCGGCCGGCTGCATTTCCGGCTGATGACTGGCCAATTGCACGGCGTCGGGCGCCGCGGCTTCCGGCCTTTCACCGGTGAGCATTTCAAGGGTCGCCTGATGGGTCGGGTTTGCCTTCAGCGCTAACTTCAACTGAACCTTCGATTCATTGTCGCGACCCAAATGTTCCAGCATGCGGGCGAGATTGTAGCGGGCGTCGGCTTCGGACAAGGACTTGGTCAACCACAGCAAGGCCTCGTCGGAGCGGCCGAGGCGCGCGAGCATCAGGCCAGCGGCTTTCGTGTACTGCGCGTTGGACGGCTCGAGTTGGGCGGCTTTGATCAGGTTCCCAAGCGCGTCGTCGAAGCGCTTTTGCCGTCCAAGACACATGCCGCGCTCGTACCAGAGAATGGGCTGCTTCGGCAGTTTCGCCAAGGCCGCATCGTACGCGTGCAGCGCTTGATCGTACTCGTTCTTCCAGGTGCACAAACGGGCCAAACCGATGTGAGCCGAAAGCAATTTTGGATCCAATTGCAGCGCCCGATTGTAAGCATCCTTGGCTTGCCGGGCATGACCGGCCCGTTCTTCATCCGAGCGGTTCTTATCGAGCGCCATGCCGGCCTTCACATCGCCGATTTTGACGCACGATTCCGGCTTGGCGTCCAAAACCTTCGAAGGTTCCTTGGGCGGCTCGGTCTTGTGAACTGTTTCTTGCGAAGTCTTGGCCGCGCTGCTGTTCGCGGGGTAGGAGTTGGTTTTGTTGGTTTCCTGGCTGTTGCAGCCAAGCAATCCGCCGATCGCCAGCCCGCCCAACCATAAGAGTTTGCGACTGTCCATGTCTGAGGTGTCCTTTGTCGGCTTCCGGCCAACGGCCATCGGCGTCCATGCCGGCATCCGCTAAAATTCCGCAATGAACGTGGACGCCGATTCAGCGATGAGTTCGCGCGTGAGATGCACCGGCTGACGCCTGTATCGGCAAATCGACTGCACGATCTCCAACAAATCGCGGGCGTCGCTGGCGCGCGGGCACCGGCCACGCTCGTAATAGCGATTGTAAAGGTAGTCGACCGCCTCCGGACACGGATTCATGCCCAGCTTCTTGCTCATCGCGTTAAAGATCTTCTCGTACACGTCCCGCTGCGGCGCCAGGATTTGTACTTTGTGCCGAATACGGCGCAAGAAGGCGTCGTCGACCAGGTCGCGCGGGTCCAAGTTGGTCGAGAAAATGATCAATTGCTCAAACGGCACCTGAACCTTCTTGCCGCTGGCCACGGTGAGGAAGTCGTGGCGGTCTTCGAGCGGCAGAATCCAGCGATTGAGCAGTTCTTTCGGGCTGACGATTTGCCGCCCGAAGTCGTCGATCAGGAATACGCCGCCATTGGCCTTGAAGTGGATGGGCGCCTGATAGAAGTTGG
>JBGQCZ010000817.1:0-2728 GCA_041495645.1 Gemmataceae bacterium
ATTCGAGGCCATGTCCGACGAAAAACTGAAAGAGACTCTGCCCCGCCTGCGCGTCCTCGCTCGCGCTCGTCCGCTCGACAAGCTGCGCATGGTGAATCTCTTGCAGCAACAAGAGCACGTGGTCGCCATGACCGGCGACGGCACCAACGACGCCCCGGCCTTGCGCCGCGCCGACGTCGGCCTGGCGATGGGCATTTCCGGCACCGAGGTCGCCAAGGAAGCCAGCAAGATCGTCCTGCTCGACGACGCCTTTTCCACCATCGTCAAAGCCTGCCACTGGGGCCGCTCGCTTTACGAGAACATCCAACGCTTCATTCAGTTTCAATTGACCATCAACGTCAGCGCGCTCACCATCGCCTTCCTCGGCCCGCTTTTCGACATCCGCCCGCCATTCACGGTACTCATGCTGCTGTGGATCAACGTGATCATGGACACCTTCGCCTCGATCGCGCTTTGTTCCGAACCGCCGCGCGAAGGCCTGATGCAAATGCCGCCCAAGCGCAAACACGAGAGCATCGTCACCCGTGGAATGCTGATCACGATCTTCTCGACCGCATCGTTCTTCGTGGTGGTGATGATGTTCCTGCTGGTCGGCATGCGGCATTGGGGTTGGTTTGGCAGCGGCAGTGGCGCGAACCCGGATAATTGGGACTTCGATCCGCTCAACGTGCGCCAAGTGACGATTTTCTTCACGGTCTACGTGATGTTCCAGGTGTGGAACCAGATCAATTGCCGCTCGCTCACGCCCGAACAAAGCGGCTTGAAGGGCTTGTTCCGCAACCCGATCTTCCTCACCATCGCCAGCCTGACGCTGATCGGTCAAATCCTGATCATCACGATCGGCGGAGCGGTCTTCAAAGTCGAACCGCTTGGTATCATGGATTGGCTCCTAATCGCCGCCGGCACGGCTTCCGTATTGGTGTTTTCGGAAGTAGCCCGGCTTGTTCGAAAGAAGAAGTAGCACAGCATTTTCACCGCGGAGGGGGCAGAGAACGCAGAGCTTATTCTTGATTTCCTCTGCGCCCTCCGCGCCCTCTGCGGTGAAGAAATTGATTCCTCCATGGACGAACAACGCGAAAAACTGAAGACCATCGCCGAGTCCTACGGCGTCGGCGACTTCCACCGCCACGTCTTTCTCTGTCTCGGCCCAGATTGCTGCCATCCCGACATCGGCCAAGCGGCCTGGGAAACGCTCAAAAAAGAACTGAAGGACAAGAACCTGACCATGACCAGCGGGCCAAACGCCTGCTACCGCACCAAAGCCAATTGCCTGCGCATCTGCGAAGGCGGACCGATCGTGGTCGTCTACCCCGAAGGAACCTGGTACAGCGGCATGACCGCCGACCGCATTCCGCTCTTCGTGCAACAGCATTTGGTTGAGGGAAAGCCGGTGGAGGAGTGGGTTTTCACGAGGAACCCGTTGCCCAAGGACGAAGTTCAATCAGACGAACCAACTTAAGAGGGTGGCACGCCCCGAGCATGGATGCGAAGGGCGTGGTTAGTCTTGCCCCAAAGGCATTGCGACTATATTTTTGAATGTGGCATGGCTCATGGAGAGTGGCTGTATGTGCTCTCGGTCGTGGCGAATCAATGAGCTTCTAGCATCCGCCGCGATGAGCGTGTCGTTCAATCCAACTCATTTCGATCCGGGCTTTTCCTGAACGCGGTCGGTGTAGCGACGGCGTGCCCGGTCCTTTCGTAGCTTCTTGAATCAGGCTGTGGGCAGAGGTTGAATCCGAATGAGGATGCCTTTGCATCGATGAAACGACAGCACGCCAGTCCCAACGCAGTTCATCGCGTTTCGTTCCAATTAGCGCAAGCGTCTTCGACAACCGAAGGGATCAAGCATGTTTTCGCCATTCCGCCTCGTTGTGGCTCTCGGCATCGCACTGGCCGGTTTGATCGGTTCGCTGCGGGCCGAGCCGGACAAGCCCGCGCCTAAGAGCCGCGAGTTTTTGTTCACGTATCAAGCCACGGTGACCGGTTTGAAGCCGGGACAATCCGCTCGGATTTGGCTCCCGATTCCGTCATCGAATGACGACCAGGAGGTTGCCATCGTCAAGCGCGAGTCCCCGGTCGAGGGAAAGGTCGAAAAGGAATCAAAGTATGGCAATCAGATTTTCTACGTTGAAGCCAAGGCCGACGACGATGGCAAGATCGTGGCGACGCTCACCTACAAGGTCAAGCGGCTCGAGGTAAGGGCAGACTTGAAGGGCAAGAACGGCGAGAAGGCCGACTTGGAGAATTTTCTCAAGGCGGACGCGAAGGTTCCGATCGGCGGCAAGGGCCTGTCGCTGATCAAGGGCAAGACGCTTCCCGACGATCCGGTGGAAGCCGCCCGCATTCTTTATGACGCGGTCGGCGGGCATATGCGTTACAGCAAGGAAGGCACCGGCTGGGGCCGCGGCGATTCGGACTGGGCGTGCGACAGCGGCTACGGCAATTGCACCGATTTCCACAGCCTGTTCATTTCCCTGGCGCGCTACCGCAAGATTCCCGCGAAATTCGAAATGGGCTTTTCGCTGCCGGAAAAACGCGGGCAGGGCGAGATCGCTGGTTATCACTGCTGGGCCAAGTTCAAGCCCGAAGGCGGCGGATGGATTCCGGTGGACATTTCCGAGGCGAGCAAGGATCCCAAGTTCAAGGAGTATTACTTCGGCAACTTGACCGAAGACCGCATCGCCTTCACCGTCGGCCGCGATCTGACGCTGGTCCCCAGGCAAGACGG
>JBGQCZ010000818.1:0-2711 GCA_041495645.1 Gemmataceae bacterium
ATGCCGTGCTTCTCAATCCACAGAAACAAGTGCTCGCCTTCGCCGCACGGCTCGTACGCGGGGATTTCTTCGACTTCAAAGTCATCGGGAAGTTTTCGAATGACGCCGCCGCAGCCGGGAAGATCGGGCGTCAGCAGCGGGGGTTGGATCGGGTTGGTCATGAAGAAGTATCATAACGGAAATCGAAGGCCTCGATCCGGAGCGGAACGATGAACGATACGACTGCCATTCCATTTGCCGCCGAAGCGCGGGCGTGCCGCGTCGCGCAGGCGGCGTGGTCGCGCTTGCCGGTCGCCGAACGGTTGCGGCCCGTGCGGCGGCTGCGGCGTCTTTTCGTTGACGAGGCGGACGGGTTGTGCGATGCCGTGACGCGCGACGTGAATCGGCCGGCGGGCGAGGTGCTGATTACCGACGTGCTGCCGACCGCCGATGCGTTCCGTTTCCTCGAGCGCTCGGCAAAGTCCATCTTGCGGCCGAAAGCGGTCTCGGTTTTCAGCCGGCCGTTGTGGTTATGGGGCGAACGCGATGCGATCCACCGCCGGCCGCACGGCGTCGTCGGCATCATCGGCACCTGGAATTATCCCATTTACTTGAACGCGATTCAGATCGTCCAGGCGCTGACCGCGGGCAACGGCGTGCTGTGGAAGCCTTCGGAATTAACACCCGTCACGGCCGAGCGGCTTCACTCGATCCTGCTTCGCGCCGGCTATGCCGCCGACTTGGTTCAGCGGTTGCCGGCAACTCGCGAAGCGGGTCCGCAACTCGCGGAGGCCGACGTCGATCATGTCATTTTCACCGGTTCGGCCGGAGTCGGTCGCAAGCTCGCCGCGCGACTCGGGGAGCGTTTGATCAGTTCCACGCTGGAGCTTTCCGGTTGTGATGCGATGTTCGTACTTGCGGACGCCGATATTCAAATGGCGGCCAAAGCGGCCTGGTTCGGCCTGACGCTGAACAAGGGTCAAACGTGTCTCGCGATTCGGCGGATGTTCGTCGACCGAACGGTCTACCAACCGTTTCTCGACGCGCTTCGTGTGCTCGCAATCGATGCGCCGCCCATGCGGTTGGTTCTCGAATCGCAAGTTCGGCAGGCCGATCAATTGATCGAGAACGCGCTGACCGACGGCGCGCGTTTGTTGAATGACCGTCATGATCGATCGCGAGACGCGATGCGGCCGACGATCGTTATCGACGCCAAGCCGGAAATGACATTGTGCCGCGAAGCGTCGTTCGCACCGATCGCCGCGGTGATTCCGTTTTCCGACTTGGAGCAAGCGGTGGCGATGTGCCGGCAATGCGAATATGGATTGGGGGCCGCGATTTTCTCGGCGAGTGGATTGAAGGCGGCGCGGCTTGCGGCGAGAATTCCGGCGGGCATGGTGGCCATCAACGACGCGCTGGCCCCGGCGGCGCACCCAGCCACTCCGTTTGGCGGCCGCGGCGCCAGCGGTTGGGGTGTCACGCAAGGCGCCGAGGGGCTTCTGGCGATGACCGTGCCTCAGGTCGTCAGCATTCGCAGCGAGCGGTTTCGTCCACACTACGAATCGTTGGACCGCCGCCCGGAACTCGGGGAGACCATGCGCGGAATGCTGGAATGGAGCCACGGCAGTTGGCGGCGATGTTGGCGTGGCTTGCGGCGGATGGCGGCGAACGGATGGAAGTTGCTGAAGTGATAACGGCGCAGGTAATTTGTTGTACCATTACAAAATGTCCACGATCAAGGTCGCGATTCTCGGCGGGTCAGGTTACACGGCCGTCGAGCTGATGAAGATCCTGCTGCGGCACCCGCAGGCGAAGATTGTCGCGGTCACCTCGCGGCAGGAAGGGACGCCGCTCGTAGCCGAGCTTCATCCGATCCTGTTGAGTCGGCTCGATCTGCGTTGCGAGCCGTTCGACGTGGACAAGTTCGTGGCCAAGGGAGTCCAGTGCGCCTTCGGTTGTTTGCCGCACGGAGCCAGCCGCGAAGCGATTCCGCCGTTGTTGAACCGAGGCTTGCGCGTCATCGACCTGAGTGCGGATTATCGCTTGCGCGATCCGAACGTGTACGCCCAGTGGTACGGCGAATCGCATAGCGACTTGGCTCATCTTGCCCAGGCGGTGTATGGGCTGCCGGAGGTTTACGGCGAGGACATTGCCACCGCAAACCTCGTGGCGAACCCCGGCTGTTACCCGCAGACCGTGATTCTCGGCCTCGCGCCGCTCGTGGCGGGCCGGCACATCGATCTGACTTCGATCATTGCGGACAGCAAGAGCGGCGTGAGCGGGGCGGGGCGAACTCCGAAACCGACCTTTCACTTTCCCGAATGCAACGAGAATTTCTCGGCCTACAACGTCGGCAAACATCGCCATACGCCGGAAATTGAACAAGCACTCTCGGACATCGCCGGTGAGCCGGTCGAAGTCATTTTCACGCCGCATCTGGTGCCGATGGATCGCGGGATTTTTTCGACCATTTACGCGACTCCGCGCCGGCCATTTACCGAAGCGCAACTTGTCGATCTCTACCGCGGATATTTTGCTAGCCATCCGTTTATCCGGATTCGCGACACGTTGCCCGGCACGAAAGACACCTACGACACCAATTTCCTCGACATTTGCTTGAGGGTCGTACGAAATCGAATTGTGGTTCTGGCCTGCGAGGACAACCTGGTCCGCGGGGCCAGCGGCGTGGCGGTACAGAATTTCAACCGCATGTATGGCTTCGACGAGCGGAC
>JBGQCZ010000819.1:0-2710 GCA_041495645.1 Gemmataceae bacterium
CGGGGCGGGCTGACGAGCGCGGCCTCGGTGCCTGACACTCGCCGGATGCGTTCGGGCCGCAAACCGCGGCCGCGTTGAATTCGAAACCAAGAGCCTGCGAACGAGTTTCTCGGGACTTCAGTTTGGCGCTAACGATCAGCGCCCGTCGTTTCGAACGTGAACTGGGTCGACGCATTTCGCATCGACGGAAAGTATTGGAGCAGCGAGATACCTAAGTGTCAATGCGCGCGCGGACTGCGCGCGGACTGCGCGCGGACTGCGATGCGGACTGCGCAGATTACGATTTGCGAGTCCGTTTCTTATGTTTCTTCGGCGAATTTCGTAGCGGTTCCCAGCGTATTCCCTGCCCGTGATTATCAACGTGGAACCGCAGCAGATTGGTGAGATGACGGCTGTTCAATCCCTGAACGGCGTTCTTGAGTCGCTTGTGGCGGCGCTTTGTTTTGTCTCCTGTTGTCTTGTCTCCCGTCAGCGGATCATCGATATACGGGCACCAGTTCTCTTCTTGAAACACCTCCAAAATGAGCGACTGGTTTTTGGCATTCCTCGCAATTCGTTTGACAAGTTGGTTGCCAACCCAGAGTTCGCGCTTCTTGGCGACCCAGTGCGGCTTGTTGGCCGAAAGATGGCGGCCATTTCCCCGGTTCTCAGATTGTCGTGCATCAACTGCCTGCGCGAGTTCAAGCCCGGATACCGTGATCGTTAAACGGGATTGATCATCGATCGACCCATTTTGCGAGGCAACGCGGGGCTTCGTGCTCTGCCCCGACTACAATGTCCCCTTTGGCTAGCGCGAAATCGCCAGAGTTGTCCAAGCATACGGTTAGGAACTGTCAATCTGGAGTCATCGCCAACATGTCCACAACCAAACCAAATGCCGCTTGGAAGGAAATCTACCTCGGCGGCAGCGCGGAAGCCGAGGCCGCATTCGTCAAGAATGCCGTCAAAGAAATCCTCTACGTTCAAGCGGACAATCAGGCGCGTTCCAATGCGCCGGTGATTCGGCGGGCGTTCCACGCGAAGATCCACGCCGGCTTGAAAACCGCGAGGTTCGTGGTCGCGGCCGACTTGCCTTCCGAATGCCGTGTCGGCCTTTTTCAGCCCGGTCGCGAATATGACGCAACCTTGCGCTTCTCGAACGCGGCTGGCATCCCCCAGTCCGACACGAAAAGTGACCTTCGTGGCCTGGCCGTCAGGTTGCATCTCGATGGCGGAACGGTTCAGGATTTTCTTGGCACCAGCGCTCCGGCATCGCATGTACGAGATGCGCGTCAGTTCATCGCGTTCGCTCGGGCAACTGCGGCGCCGTGGAAACTGCTCGCGCCGCTACGGCTCGCATGGCGCGTTGGACCATTTGCTGCGCTGGGAATTTTTATCCGTGCTCTGGGCCAGGTGAAACGGGTCAAGAGCGTCGCAACTGAGTCGTATTGGAGTCGCGGCGCGATTGCGTTCGGGACTCGCGCGGTCAGATTTCTGTTCCGCCCGACGCCTGGAACCACTGCCGCGAGCAGTTTTCCGGGCGATGATTTCCTGCGCGCTGAATTCTTGGACCGAGTGCGAAAAGCCGACGTGCGCTTCGAATTCTGCGTGCAACCGTTCGTTGACGAAGCAAGAACTCCGATCGAGAACGCCGCCGTCGAATGGAAGGAATCGGACTCACGACCGGTCAAAATCGCGGAACTTGTCATTCCGCGCCAGGAATTGGCCAGTGCTGCCGCGGCGGCCACGGAAGATGAGGTGGACGGGTTGGAGTTTAACCCATGGCACACGACTTCGGACTTCCGTCCACTGGGAGGGATCAACCGCGCCCGCAAACAGGTGTACGACGCCAGCGCCGACCACCGACACGGACGACGGTTTGCCCACGTCCGTAGCACCCTCAACCAGTTCGTCAGCCTCTTTGTCCGACCCGCGTTTATGTTCTTGAACCACGTCTTGGGAATTGAATGGTGGAAGATGCTGCCCGACCTCGGGGCCATGAACCTGCTCGTTCTGCGGAACCAATTGCGAAAATACAACCTGTACGACACTCGAGCATTCGAAGTAGTACCGACGCCGCGCCCTGTGCCGCGCGCGGTGCCGGCCGAGTACCGCTCGATCCGGACGCCGGACGGCAGTTTCAACGATCTGTCCGACCCGGATATGGGCAAGACAGGGATGCCGTTTGGGCGAATGTGGCCACTCGGGTACAAGTGGCCGGGTGAAGACAAGCTCATGAGTCCGAATCCTCGGCTGGTGAGCGAAAAGCTCTTGGCACGGGACCACTTTCGGCCGGCGACTTCGCTCAACCTGCTCGCTGCGGCGTGGATTCAGTTTCAGGTCCACGGCTGGATCGACCACCGCCGGTTCGACCACGCGAAGTTCCAGCCGAACAATCCCGAGCGCACGCATCAGGTGCCGGCGCCGCCGGAGGCCCCGTGGCCGGGCGGTACGCTCCACGTGCCGAAAACGATCGTCGATGAAACAGCCGTCCCGCAGGGCCGTGCCTACGCCAATGAACTCTCCCCTTGGTGGAGCCTGTCCCAGGTGTACGGTCGGTCCGATCAAATGTGCTCCGACTTACGGACGATGCAGGATGGAAAGATCAAGGTTGACCCTGCGACCGGTCGACTGCTTGAAGACGCGGACGTAAAGGGAATCGACCACACCGGGTTCAACAACAACTACTGGGTCGGCCTAAGTTTGCTCCACACCATTTTTTCGTTGGAGC
>JBGQCZ010000820.1:0-2697 GCA_041495645.1 Gemmataceae bacterium
GATCAAGGTTGGTAAATCATCGATATGCAACGATCGTGCCGAAGATTCCGGATTCGTCCAGGATCGATCTCAACTCGTTACGGCACAAAGGAATTTGGCGGCCTGCCGTGAATTTCGCGAGAGTGAAAAAGGCGATGTGAACTGGTAAAAACTACAAATCTGGCAGCGAAAAAATGCAATTCATGCGATTAGAATGACGCGCACGTCCATCACATTGGTGCCGGTAAGGCCCGTCTTCAACAGGTCGCCGGTCTTCTCAAAGAATGAGTAAGCGTCGTGCCGATCTAAGAACGCCGCTGAATCGAGTTTGTGCCGATTCGCCACTTCCCAAGTCGATGATCCCGAAATTGCCCCGGCGGCGTCCGTCGGTCCATCTTCGCCATCCGTTCCGCCGCTCAAGACGACGACCCGGCGCATTCCCTCGGCGCCAAGCTTGCAAATCATCGCCAGAACGAATTCCACATTGCGCCCGCCAATCCCCGGCGCTGGTCCCAGCGTCACGGTCGTCTCCCCGCCAACTAACACGCAGGCGGGAGCGGCAAGCGGCCGGCCGTCGCGCAGAACACTGCGGACGATTCCGGCACAAGCCACAGCGACATGACGGGTTTCCCCCTCGACAAACGCGCCCAGATTCAGGACTTGAAAACCAAGTGATTCAGCTTTTGCTTGAGCTGCGCGAAGCGAAATTGAATTGCTGCCGAGGATGACGTTGTTGATCTTGTCGGAAAGTGATTTCGGCGTTTCCGGAATGCGCCCGGCTTCGCCCAATTCCAAATGTCGAACAATCGTGGCGGGGACCTTCGAGGTTAAGTCGTAGCGCCGGAGCACGGCGAGCGCGTCGGCAAAGGTTGTCGGATCCGGCGCTGTTGGCCCGGAAGCGATTACGTCGAGCGGATCTCCGACCACGTCGGAGACGATTAGACTGATGAGTCTTTGTCCGCGAAAGGCCTGCGCCAACCGCCCGCCCTTGATTCGCGACAGGTGCTTGCGCACCGCGTTCATCTCGTCAATCGATGCCCCGCAAGCGTGCAGCAACTTGGTCGTGACTTGTTTGTCTTCAAGCGAAATGCCCTCGGCGGGCGCTGGAAACAGCGCCGATCCGCCGCCCGAAATTAGGCAAACCACGACATCGTCGGACTTGGCGTTTGAAACGAGCTCCAGCATCCGCGATGCCCCAACCACGCCCTCGGCTGTCGGATGATTGCTGCCGGCCGGCCGGGCCGCGTGCAAGTGAAGCTTTTGCATCGGCCGTTCGCTGCCACCCGGAACGTTGACCAGGCCCTCTACACGATCCAAACGATCGCCCAAGGCTCGTTCAAGGCCCGCCGCCATGGCCGCGCCGGCCTTGCCTCCACCGACGACGATGATGATGCGCCGTGCGGCGCGAATCGCTTCGCCGGGCGGACCCGTCAGCGCATGGTAGACCAGTTCCGCTGGCTCCGCCGCGGCGACCGCGGCGTCCCAAATTGCTCGGGCTGCGTGGCGGAGTTCGGTTTCGGACATGACCTGATGCTAGCCCGTCGAGTCCGAACGCGTCAAGCTATACATTAACACCATGGGCGAAACGAAGATTCCGCTTTCGACGATCGCGCACGGCCGAAGCGGCGATAAGGGCAACCACGCCAATGTGGCGGTCATCGCTTACACGCCAGCCGGGTTCGACTGGTTGCGCCAGTTTCTCACTGTGGAACGCGTACGCGATTATTTCGCTTCGCTGAAGCCCTCGCGGGTCGAGCGCTTCGAAGCGGCAAATGTGCTGGGGCTGAATTTCATGCTTTACGACGCGCTAGCCGGCGGCGCGAGCCAGTCATTGCGCAGCGACACTCAGGGAAAAACGTTCGCCCTGGCGCTGCTTCAGATGCCAATCGATCCGCCCGCGAGTCTGGCCGAAATGCTGCGGCCGGGAGTCAACTCATGAGCGACCTGGTGCTGTACGAAAACCGCTCGCCCGCCGTGTTGCTCACCATCAACCGCGCCGACAAACGCAACGCATTGAGCCGGGCCTTGATCGGGGCGCTCGCGGAAGCCTTCGCGCGAGCCACGAATGATGCTGCTGCCCGTTGCGTGATTCTCACGGCCGCGGGACCGACTTTTTGCGCCGGCATGGACCTTGCCGAACTGCGCGAAAGCGTGGACCGAAACGCGGCCGGCGAGCACGTTTGGGACGACGCACTAGCGCTAGCCCGCCTGTACGACCAAATCTACACGCTGCCAAAACCAACGATTGCGGCCGTCAACGGCGCCGCCGTGGCCGGTGGAGCGGGTCTGGTGACTGTTTGCGATTTGGCCATCGCCGTGCCCGACGCGAAGTTCGGCTATCCGGAAGTCCGCCGCGGGCTGGTCGCGGCCATGGTCATGCCGCACTTGATGCGACATGTCGGCGAGAGGATGGCGCGATACTTGTTGCTCAGCGGCGAACTGATCGACTCGATTGCGGCCGTAGGCGCGGGTTTGATCAACGAATCGGTAGCGCCCGAGCGATTGATGCTGCGGGTGCTGGAATTCGCAAAAGCGCTGGCGGAAGGCGGACCAAAAGCACTGGCGTCGACCAAAGAACTGCTCCACCGCTTTTCGCACCAAGCCATGTCGATTGAGGAAGCCGCAAAAGCCAGCGCCGCCCCGCGTTTGGGCGAGGAATGCCGACTCGGTTTGGGTGCATTTTTCGACAAAAAGCCCGCGCCCTGGGCAGGCTGAACC
>JBGQCZ010000821.1:0-2696 GCA_041495645.1 Gemmataceae bacterium
AGCACCTGCACTTCGCACATGCCCTTGTAAGCCGTATCGCCCTCGCCGGGGTAGCGGATGGCGAGGCCGTTATTGCCGCCGGGTGGAAGTTTGAATTCCACGCGGGCCGCGAAATCGGAGTATTCCTCTTTCGTGAAGATCGTGCCGCCCTTGTGCGGTTTGCAAACAATCGCACCGTCTTTCACCTCGTACTGATCGATGGGACCAGCCCAGCCATCGAGGGTCTTGCCATCGAAAACTCTTTCAAAGCCTTTGTTATCGTGCCGGCGCAGAATGCCGTTGGCCTCGTTCGCGGTGAGTTCGCGGATGAAAATGTTGCGCCAGCGAATTTCGCCGCCATGCGTTTGCAGCAGGATGGGGGCCTTCTTGAGCAGGGGCCGCTTCTTGTCCCAGAAATTCTCCAGCCGGGCATGATCGACCACCAGCTTGCCGTTGAGCCACACAGTCGTTCGCTCGCCGGTTTGAATGATGCGGAAGCTGTTCCATTCGCCGAAGGGCTTGTCGGCCAGCACGAGCGGATCCTTGCCGGGCGCGCCGGCGCTGTTGTTCCACAAGCCGCCGCTGCCTTTGTCGGCCCCGATGTTGAATTTCGCTTTCTCGGTCGAATCCCAAATCTGTACTTGCGGGGTCGCACGCATGTAAATGCCGCTATCGGCCAGCGGGACGGTCTTGTACTCGATGAAAAACTCGACGTCGCCGTAGGCCTTGTCGGTGGCGAGATAAGCGCCGTGGCCGTCGTTGACCAATTCGCCGTTTTGCACGCTCCAGTGTTTCTTCGCGTCCGCGGACCAGGCCGCGACCTTCTTCTCCCTGTCCTCGGCCGACAATTTGTCGAGGTCGTAGGGACCGGCGGCTTTTTCGTGGATGGCCCAGCCGTGCCAACCGGAAAGGTCGACACCGTTGAATGCCGCGGTGTAGCCTTGAGGCGGTTCGGCGGCGGGGGATGCGGATGAGGCAACGAGAGCGCACGCGACAACGAGCGCGCCGCGATGAAGGAATACGCTTCGCATGGGAGAGCCCTTGATCTAGTGGATGAGCAATCGGGGTGGGTCGAATTCAGTTTATTCACGAATGCCGTGTCCGGCGAGCGTCAGAAATCGCCGATGATAATCTTCAAATCGCTTTTCACGGATTGCTGCGCGAATGGCGGCCATCAATCGCAAATAGAAGCAGATATTGTGAATCGACAGCAGAGTCGGGCCGAGCATTTCATCCACCTGGAATAGATGGTGCAAATACGCTCGGCTGAATTGGCGACAGCAATAGCAAGGGCAATCGGCTTCAATCGGGGCCGGGTCGCGGCGGTGGCAGGCGTTGCGCAATCGCTTCGAACCAGAAAAGGTGAAGGCGAACGCATTGCGGCCGTTGCGCGTCGGTAGAACGCAATCGAAGAGATCGAGCCCTGCGGTGACCGCGGCGAGAATGTCCTCGGGCCGGCCAACGCCCATCAGATAGCGTGGCTTCGCTTCGGGCAGCGCTGCGGCGCAAACCGGCAATACCGAGTGCATTTGCTCCGGTGCTTCTCCCACGCTGAACCCACCCAGCGCGTAACCGGGAAAATCGAGCTTCGCCATTTCGTCGGCGCATTGCCGGCGCAAGTCGAGATCGAGCCCGCCCTGAACGATGGCAAACAACGCTTGATCGGTGCGCGTATGAGCATCGCGGCAACGTTTGGCCCACAACACGGAGCGCCGAACGGCTTCCCGCAGTTTCTCAGGTTCGGCATTGGTCGACGGGCATTCATCCAGGCACATCGCGATATCCGAGCCGAGATTCTCCTGGATTTTCACGGCCCGCTCGGGCGAGAGTTGGAGCAATTGGCCGTCGATGTGCGAGCGGAACTCGACGCCGTCGTCATTGATTTTGCGCAAGTCGGCGAGGCTGAAGACCTGAAACCCGCCGGAATCGGTTAGAATCGGGCCCTCCCAGGCCATGAACCGATGCAGCCCGCCGAGATCACGAATGATCTCATCGCCGGGCCGCAAAGCTAAATGATAAGTGTTGCCGAGGATGATCTTCGCCCCGGCGGCACGCAATTGGTCCGGGGTGACGCCCTTCACCGAGGCCCGCGTGCCGACCGGCATGAACATCGGCGTTTCGAATGCGCCGTGCGTGGTCTCCAAGCATCCTAGCCGAGCGGCGGACTCGGTGTGAAGTATCTGGAAGCGAATGGACATGCTGAGAGCTTAAAGGAAGACACCGACAAAACCCAGGGAACAAAGCTGGTTCGGGCCTGCACACTCTACTCCTCGTTAGACCGACCAGCAACGACCAACTTCGGAAAAACAGTCAAGCAGATCAACCGTCGCCTCGCTCATACGCCGAAGGCGTTTCAGACTCACAGCCCAGGGTCGCGAGCGCAGCGAGCGCACCCTGGGAGACTGGTTTGGGCAACAGTCAACCGGTTCGGCGAAGCCGAACCGGTCTGGTGCCTTTGCGTTCGATTACCCAGGGTGCGCTGCGCGACCCTGGGCTATGAGTCTTCAACGCCTTCGGCGTAAAAAGCCCCGACCCCGTCGCTTTGGATTGGCCCCCACGCCGCGGACCGGTGCCGATATTCGCGAATGCGTTGGAGCATTGCCACAGGCTGCCCGCACGCCGAGCCAAGCACTAACTAGGACGATGCGGCAGGCCGACCGATATCCCGAGCGGACCGGGTCTCGATTCCCGGACGCCTCGCGGCCGGCCGCCGTCAC
>JBGQCZ010000822.1:0-2687 GCA_041495645.1 Gemmataceae bacterium
CGCGGCGGACCAGATCGTCGGCCGGATCGTGTTGGCTGCCCGCGCCCGGCTGGCATCGCGCGAGGCGGCATCCGAAGTCAAACGGAAGTCGCCCGGCAGCCGGCGCCTGAACCTTCCCGGCAAGCTCGCCGATTGCAAATCGGCCGACTTGGATGAAACGGAGTTGTTCATTGTCGAAGGCGACTCGGCGGGCGGGTCGGCGAAGCAAGGGCGCAACAACATCACGCAAGCGATCCTCCCTCTGCGCGGCAAAGTCCTGAACGTCGAGGGGCTGACCTTGAATAAAGCACTCCTGAATCAAGAGTTGAACGACATCGTGTCCGCGATCGGCACGGGCGCCGGCGATAAGTTCGACATCGGTGGGTTGCGCTACGGTAAAATCATTCTCCTGATGGACGCCGATTCCGACGGCTACCACATCTCGACCTTGCTGATGGTCTTCCTATTTCGCAACCTGCCCGAGTTGATTCGCCGCGGACACGTCTATCTGGGCAATCCGCCGCTTTACAAGATCGCGGTCGGCAAGGAAACCTTCTGGGCCCGCGACGATGCCCATAAAGAGGAAATCCTGGCTGGTCTGAAGGCCAACGCCAAACCCGAAATCGGCCGCTTCAAAGGCCTCGGTGAAATGAATCCCGCTCAGCTTCGCGAAACCACCATGGACGCCAAAAACCGCACTCTGCTCCAGGTACAAATCGACTCGAACCTCGAGGCGGACAAGATGTTCGTCGAACTCCTTGGCAAAGATCCGTCGCACCGATATCGTTTCATTATGGACTCCGCCGCGTTGGCCGTGGCGGAAGAGTTGGACGTTTGATTGCCCGGCAGTTCTGCCTGCGGAAGGTCCTGTTATGGGCCGCGATGCGTTTCGATTCCTGCCGCTCTTTCTGCCGGCTGCCGAAACCGCCAAACAACTGGATTGGCAGCCGTCCCTTGATGTATATCGCTCGCGCAGCGGTTGGCTGGTCAAATACGATCTGGCCGGCGTTCGCTCCCAGGACATCGAGGTCATCGTGCGCGGCAGCCGGCTGACCGTTTCCGGCATTCGCCGCGATTGCATGAACGAAGAGGGTTGCTCGCAATATCGAATGGAGATTGCGTACAGCCGCTTCGAACGCTCCGTGGACTTTCCCACGGATCTAACCAATGCCAAATTCAGCACCGAACATCGCGATGGCATGCTGATCGTTCGCATTTCCTGGGAGGGGGCATCGTGATCGAGGAAATCCCCGTCACGCCGCCATCGGAAAACTCCTCGCCCAAAATCAATCGCCTGGAACCGCCGCAATTGATTTTGCCCGTCCTGCCGTTGAAGAACACGGTGTTGTTCCCGTATCTGTTTGCCCCGCTTTCGGTCGGCCGCCCGCAGTCCGTCGCCGCGGTCGAAGCCGCGCTGGCCAACGAAGAAAAGACCATCGTCGCCCTCGCTCAAAAGGACGGGGACAGCGATCAGCCCGCGCCGGCCGACTTTTACACCGTCGGCACCCGCGCCGTCATCAAGAAGATGGCCCGCCAGGACGATAACGTCGAATTGCTCGTGCAGGGCATGGAACGTGTCGCTGTGCGTCGCTTCGAGCCGAGCGAGAGTTACCTCAAAGCCCAAATCGAACCGCTGCCGCTTCCCGATGATTCCGGCCCCGAGATCGAAGCCTTGGCCCGCACCGTGGTCGATCTGGCTCGCAAGGCCATCGAAATCGCCCAACCCGCCATGCTGCCAAACTTCCAGCAAATGCTGGCGGCGACCACCGACCCGATGCGCCTCGCCTATCTGCTCGGCTCCATGCTGAGCCTGGACGTGCAAAAAGAACAAGCGCTGCTGGAAGCCGGGACGCGGCAGGAAGCGCTGTCGATGCTGCACGGTTATTTGAATCACGAAGTGCAAGTGTTGGAACTGCGGCAGAAGATCACTAGTCAAGCGCAGACCGAAATTAGCCGCGAGCAGCGAGACTACCTGCTCCGCCAGCAACTTCGGGCGATTCAGGACGAACTTGGCGAAAAGAACCCGGAGAAAGCGGACATCGAAGCGCTGCGGCAGCGCTTGCAGGAAGCCGAACTCCCCGAGGAAGTGCGCAAAGAGGCCGAACGCGGTCTGACCCGCCTCGAACGCCTGCCGGCCATGGCGCCCGACCATCAAGTCACGCGCTCGCACCTTGAACTCATTCTCGAATTGCCCTGGACGAAAGTGACCGAGGACCAACTCGATCTCGCAAAAACTCGAACCATCCTCGACGACGACCATTACGACCTGGTCGACATCAAGCAGCGCATCCTCGAACACTTGGCCGTGCTCAAGCTCAATCCAAAGGCGAAGGCGCCGATCCTGTGCTTCGTCGGTCCGCCCGGGGTAGGCAAAACTTCGCTCGGCCAATCGATCGCCCGGTCGATGGGCCGCAAGTTCGAACGGATGAGCCTGGGCGGGCTGCACGACGAAGCGGAACTGCGTGGGCATCGCCGCACCTATATCGGCGCCATGCCCGGCCGCATCGTCCAGGCGATTCGCAAGGCCGGTGTCAAGAACCCGTTGTTGATGCTCGACGAAATTGACAAACTGGGCCGCGACTTCCGCGGCGACCCGGCCTCGGCTCTGCTCGAAATCCTCGATCCGGCCCAGAATCATACGTTCCGCGACAATTATCTCGATATGCCCTTCGATCTGTCGAAGGTCTTCTTCATCGCCACGGCCAACG
>JBGQCZ010000823.1:0-2675 GCA_041495645.1 Gemmataceae bacterium
ACAATTGCCGGGCCGTGTCGCGATTGCCTTGCGGATCGACCGCATGAAAGGCGCCCCAAAACACTTGGGCCGGCGGCGCGTTCGGGTCGGCGCCCCCCTTGGCCACCAGCAAGGCCACGCGGGCCGGCAGCGTGGCGAGCGTATAATCGCGCCTTGAACCCTCGATGAACAGCGCGAGACTATCGGGGCCAACCTCCACGACCGAAGCGATCGTCTCGCCCAGGTCGAATTCTTCGGTCGGCTCGATCTTCTTCAAGCCGGCTCGCACCGCGTCGAAAAACAGGTCCAGTTGCGCGTGCAGCGCGCGAAACCGCTTGACCTGCGCCCGGTGTTGGGCAGTCTGTGCATGCTGGTCCGCCAGGTCAAGCTGCCGCGCGGCCCGTTTCGAATCGCGCGCGACCAGCGCCGCGCGTGTGTGGTTGATGGCTCGCAGGAAAGCCTTGAGATCGGCGGGGGCATCTTGGTCGGCGGCAGTCGTGGCGGGCGAGGGCGCCTCGGCGGCTGAGGCTGGGGAACGAATCGGTGTCGGCGACAATGCGCAGACCAGCACGAAGCCCAGGGCGATGCCCGGCGAAGCAGTTCGGCCCGATGGGGCCCTGATGCCGCGGACCATGCGCGGTATGCTGCCGCCTCGGACGACCACCCACCGCGTCAACGTCCTGGCGAGGAACCTTTTCGCTGCCGAGTCGATTTCTTGCCGGCGACTTTGCTTCATCCTTCGTGATCCGATTGGAGACCTGCCGGGAACAAGTCCGGCCATGGTTCAAGGAATCCTTGTCATCGACCAGCGCCTCACGTATCACCGCGAGCCAAGACAAGTCGCTTGAATTCTTCGCGTGGATGGCGGTATTCGAGCGACGAAAAGGGAATGTCGTTCAGTTTGAAGGAGATGTCGAAGGGCGAAAGTTCCCGCTCGACCAGCCAAAACCGTGCGTGATTGACGAGGTCGTTCATCGAGCCCGTGACGGACCGATTCAGGGCAGATGCGAAGCGGACGGTTGCGGCTGCTGGTGCGATGAAACGTCGAAAGATGAGCTCTTGTCCGTCATCGACCATGAACTCGCGGATGGCACTCAAGGCTCGATCCAGAAACTGGCTGTCGTTTGGGATTCCCCGCCCATAGATCACGGTTGAATAGAGGGACGGCGTGTTGGTGAGAATCAAGTATTGCGCTCTGTCGGCGGTGAACAAATGCCCCGACCAGTCCGCAAACGGATTCGGATCTGCCGGAGCCGGCTTGGGCAGCGGAATCTTGAGCTTCTTGGCGAGTTTTTGGGAGAGGCGAAAGATCATGTATTGCACCGCAGCGGTTCATAGGTTCGCCGTTGCCATCACCTCAGCGGCGGCAAATTGAGCTTGCGAATGACTTGCATCGGAAGAAAGAGATGGTTTGGATCATCGATCAACTGCACGAAACCGAACTTCGCATAAAAGGCTCGTGCCTTCTCGTCGATGGCGTCGACCTCCACCGCCCGCACGCCTACCTGGTCCGCAATGTGCTGCGATCTCCGCAATGCATCAACAAGCAGCAGTTCTCCCAGGCCCAGTCCTTGCACGGATTGATCGACGGCCAGTCGTCCCAGCAGAACAACCGGAATATCGATCCGCGGCAAGCCTTTGGCTTGATCTGCGGGGAGGGCCTCATGCGTCACTCGATGATTCGAGATCGCGTAGTAGCCCAAAACTGCTGAATCACCCTTTTGAACCGCCACATAGGTTCGTGCCAGATCACGTTTTTCGAATTGGCTGACTCGCAACTTCAGCCAATCATCCAAGATCGGTTGGCCACAATGGAATGACGTGCGGTCGTGCTGGTTCGTAAGCCGTTCGATCACCCAGTCCGACGGCGCCATTTTACTTGAACCGCTTCTTGTAACGTTTGGCGGCTTCCGTCAGCGCTCGCGTCGGCCTGGCGTCCGAGTCGTCCAGCATCGCCATGAAGGTCTTTCGGTCACGGTTCGAAAGTACGGTCGTCTGGCTTTGCTGGAGCACAATTTGGGAATTCTTGACGAGCGTCGCAATTGCGTAGTCGCTCACCGACTGCCCCATCGCAGTTGCTGCTTCTTCGATCACTTTCTTCAAATCGTTGGAAAGGCGAAAATTGAGCCTCGCCTGCTTGGCATTTGCGGTTGGCATTTGAGGGGCCTCCACCTGGCACGTACGTCAATTCGCCACACAGGTAATGCTACCCTAATGTACGTCACGTTGCCACACGAATCTTCAGGTTTTCTCCAATTTTTTGCCGCATCCACATCTCCTGGGAAACCAACCCCAAGGAGATCACCAAATGCCCGACGCCAGCGAACCCTACGCGCCGCGCTTGGCTTCGAGTTCTTCCCAGCGGGCGAACAGGCGATTCAATTCCGCCTGCGCGGTTTCGAGTTGTTCGCAACACGCGCGCAGCTTGACGTGATCGGCCATGATCCGCGGATCCTCGATTCGGCGCTGGTGTTTTGCCAACGACCGCTCGCACTCGGCGATGTGTCTTTCCATCCCTTCCAGTTCGCGCCGTTCCTGGTAGCTCAGCCGCTTGCCGGCCCCCGGCTTCGCTTTGCGCGCTGTGGCCGCGCCGCTTTGGGTTGGATCGGCTGCGGCCGGAGGGTCCTGGGCCGCTTGCCATTGGGCCAGGTCGGCGAAGGTCCGCACGCCGTTGTTGCCATCGAGCGCGACGATCA
>JBGQCZ010000824.1:0-2673 GCA_041495645.1 Gemmataceae bacterium
AACTCGATTCAAGGGCCGATAGCGAACTTGCAGTTCGTGGCTTCCGGAGACGGTCATGACCGCGTCGGAATGCAACAAGCCGGATTGGAACGAAATGATATTCATGCGCACGCGGCGCACGATGTCGAGAAGTTCCGGGTCGGCCTGAGCGTGGGCTTCCTTCAATTCCTCGGGACTGACGCGGATCGTAGCGGGCGTCAGCTTGACCTTGTCGAATTCTTCCGTGTAGTGCAAGACCGAGGACAGACCGCGGTCCTGGACTTCGTGACAAATCTTGGAGACGACCTGATTTGGCGTCAAATCCTTACCGAACACGGCATGCGTGAGCTTGCGATGGCGCGGCGAGACAACTTCGCCGTCGGTGCTGAGATAAGCCCGCAAGGCGGCAAACTGCGCGGACGAATTGGGCGCCCCGCAAATGATGCGCTTGATCTTCATGGAAGATTTGGCTTTGGGCTTTTCCCGGACAAGAGTCTTGGTCGGCATCCGAAGGGTCCTTTGATCTGTGGATCGCACGTTCCGTCGCGGAGGCCCGCGCGCCGGGCCATCACTCCTCATTCATCAAACATGGTGGTAATATACAGACCCGTCTGCGCGATTGCAAGCGCCTGCCCAAACGGGATTGATCCTAAAATTCGTTTGACGGACATCTATCCGAGCATTTGCGCAAGACGCTCGCGATTTGACCGCAAACCGCGAGAGTTTTTCGCTTATTTTGCCGCCGAAAACGAGTACTCGGTCTTCGACTTGAACCCCTGACCGGGCTTCAAGAGCACGCGCGGGAATTCCGGTTGGTTGGGCGAATCCGGATAGTGCTGCGTCTCAAGGCAAAAAGCGGAGTGCTTCTTGAATTCCGCCCCGCCTTTGCCTTTGTTCGACCCATCGAGGAAGTTGCCGGTGTAAAATTGAATGCCCGGCTCGGTCGTGCGCACTTCCATTACGCGCCCAGTCTTTGGTTCGGTCACGCGCGCTGCCAGCCGGAAGGAGAGTTCCGATGGCCGCAACACGTAATTCAAATCGTAGCCGACCGGGTCAGCTTTGATTTGCGCGATGTCTTTGCCCATCGCCTTGGGTTTGGTGAAATCAAATGGCGTGCCGGCCACTGGCTCGATCTTGCCCGTAGGAATGAGCGTGTCGTCGGTCGGAGTGTATTTGTCGGCCATGATTTCGAGCTCGTGGCCCAAAATATCGCTGCCCTTGAGGCGGGCCATAGCATCGCCCCTCTTGAGTCCGCCGAGATTGAAGTAACTGTGATTCGTCAGATTCAGGACCGTGAGCTTGTCGGTCGTCGCTTCGTAGTCGATCTGCAGCGAGTTCGAATCGAGCGGCACGGTGTACGTAACGATCGTGTCCAGATTTCCGGGATAGCCCTCCTCGCCATCCGGGCTGCGATAGGAGAGCTTGAGATAAAGCGCTTTGCCGTCGGCAGTCGCGCCCGATCCCTCGACCTTCCAGACCATTTTGTCGAAGCCCTTTTTGCCGCCATGGAGATGGTTCGGCCCGTTGTTGGTGGCGAGCGTGTATTCCTTGCCGTCGAGCGAAAACTTGCCCTTGGCGATGCGGTTGCAATAGCGGCCGGTGATGCAGCCGAAATACGGGTGCCCGTCGAGATAGCCTTTCAGGTTGTCGAAGCCCAACACCACGTCATCGAATTTTCCGTTCTTATCGGGCACGTGCAGTTCGGTGATGATTCCGCCGTAAGTAATGATCTTCACGACCATCCCGTTGGCGTTCTTCAGCGTGAATTCGCTGACGGTTTTGCCGTCAGGGGTCTTGCCGATGTCCACGGATTCGATCACGGGCTTCCCCTTTTCGTCGGCGTGCAGAATTGCGGCCGGCACCAGCGCCAGCCAGGCGAGCGCGAATGGCTTCATCGAATGGTCCTCGTTGCGGGTTCCAGGTGTCATGGCGTTGGGAAGATTGTGCCCGACCACGCGTGGCATGGCAAGGGGCAAGATGATAGGTTGATCCCAACAATCCATTCCGCACCGGGAGTTGATATGTTCGACCTTGCCGCCATTCAGGCCGCCCTGCGCGATCAAAGCCTGGACGCCTGGCTGCTCTACGATTTCCGCGGGCTCAATCTGTTGGCGCGACGCGTGGTGGGTTTGAAACCCGAACAAATGCTCTCACGGCGCTGGTTTTATTTGATCCCGGCGCAGGGCGAAGCCAAGAAACTCGTGCATCGCATTGAACCGTTTGCTTTGGACCATCTCCCCGGCTCCAAGACCGTCTACTTGAAATGGCAGGAACTCGAAGCTGGAGTAGCGGCGTTGTTGAAGGGCCATCGCCGCGTGGCGATGGAATACGTCGCCCGCAACGCCAATCCGTACGTCTCGCGCGTCGATGCCGGCACAGTCGAGCTGGTTCGCTCGTGCGGGGTCGAGGTCGTTTGCTCGGGCGATCTGATCCAGCAGTTCGAGGCGACTTGGGACGACGAACAATGGCGCATGCACCTCGAAGCCGCGAAACACACACGCAGCGCCTACGACGTGGCCTTCGCCTTCATCGCCGAGCAAGTACGCCGTGACGGCTCCGTCCACGAACTCGATGTGCAGGCCCGAATCCTCGATCACTTCAAGACGCACGGTCTTTTCGCCGATCATCCGCCGATTGTCGGCGTCGGCCCCCATAGCGGTGACCCGCACTACGAACCGCAGCCCGGCCCCGACG
>JBGQCZ010000825.1:0-2667 GCA_041495645.1 Gemmataceae bacterium
CAGATCCGCGCCCTGCCACGCTGGGCCAAGGTCGCCTTTGCCGCACGTTGCGCGCGGCGCGTTCAGCCCTGGTTTGCCCAATCCTGGGAAGAAACCCCGGCTGGACATATCCAAGCCGTTGGACTGACCAGAAAGTAGGTCCTTGGCTCGCAGGGGGGACCTACTTGAACGAGGCAACCGCCATGGACGATCAAAAGTTCGCCGCGACTATGAAACGCGCTCGCGAAGGCGACCAGGAAGCCATGACGGCGCTGGTCGAGGAATACCAGCCGCAAATACTCCGCGTCGCCCGCGGCCGGTTGGTGCCGGAGATGCGTTCCACTTTCGATTCCATGGATCTGGTCCAGTCGGTCCATCGCAGCATGCTCATGAGCCTGCGCAAGAACAAATTCACGTTCAACGGCTCGGAAGATCTGGTCGCCCTGGCCGTGACCATGATCAAGCGCGAGGTGGCGCGGAAGGCCGCGCGGTTGAATCGCGGGCAGGAAATCCTGGAATCGCTCGATGATGAATTCAAACTTGCGATCCTCGCCGTGGCGGAGCCCGGCGTTTCCGCTGACACCATCCGAAAGCACATCGTCGCGCTATTCGAGGTGCTTAACGAATACTGCCTCGCGAAATACGGGCGGCGATTAACGCAGGATCGATTCCGCCGGCTCTTGTTCGAACACACCGGGGTCCGGGTCTGACATGGACGACGAGCAGCTTCAAGTCGAAGCAGCGGAACTTACCCTTCACGCGAGCGGTCCGATGCCGTCCGGTGCGGGAGAACACCTTGCGCATGTCGTCAATTCCGCCCGCCGACGAAAGCGACGACAATCCGGCGCACGTCCCCCGTTCAAGCTGGTCGGGAGAGAAGAAATGGACGCAATTACCGATCCGTTGGTGGCGTCGGCAATGGCGCAGGCCGAAGAGGAGATTGCGAACCTGGACAAGAAATTCGCGAGAGAGGAAGACCAACTCCGCGCAGCGCCGCCGTCCACTCCCGACGAGACGGCGAAGCAATTAATCGATATCAAGAAGCGCCTTGGCGAAATCGTGCGTGGTGCCGCTCGTGACGGTGTCCGGCTTTCAGTCCGCACGCGCAGCGAGAGGTAACTTCGTCGATAGCAGGACCACGTCGGCTACCAGGACGTGTCGGTGCGGCGCGGCAAATTGGAACGCAACCTGGCGCTCTTGGAGTTGGATCATGCCGACATGCCCGACGACGCCTTCACGCTGTTCAACGTCGGTTGGCGCTCATGGACCTGGGCCGGACGCAAGAAGCGCTCGGCCATATGGAACGCAGCCTCGAAAAGTCCAAGCCGGATTCGTCGATCGTTCGCAAGCTCTTCCATCTGATCGCCGTCGTGCGCCGGCAGTTGGGTCAGAAAGAACAAGCCCGCGAGGTTTGCCGCGAAGGATTGCGGCGATTCCCGGACGACACCGAACTGTTGCTGGAGGAGTCGCTCATCTTGGTGGACGCCAGCGCCTTTGCGGTGAGTGTTTTTCTTGCATTCGATCCCGCGCTTGACGGCGGTGGCCCCGTCGCGTACGCTTTCGGCCAATGCTCCGTCGCTTACTTCCTCTTGCAACGCTTCTTGCACTTACGGGTTGTTCCAGCCCCGACGCCGATTTCACCATCGTGGTGATTCCGAAGGGACTGACGCACGAGCACTGGCAATCGGTGCATCGCGGGGCTTTGCGGGCGGCGGCGGATTTGGAGCGTGAAGAGGGCCTTAGGGTCCGGATCGTTTGGGACGGCCCACTGCGTGAGCGCGATATGCTCGCCCAAATCCGCATCGTCGATCGCCGCATCAGTGCCGGCGTAAATGGCATCGTCTTGGCCCCGCAGCACAGTCAGACCATGTGTGCCCCGGCTCAACGGGCCGTCGAACAGGGCATACCGGTCGTGGTCATCGACTCGGGCCTGGAACGCACCGATTTGATCTCGAAGTACGTGGCCACCGACAATTTCAACGGCGGCAAACTCGCCGGCGACAAACTGCTCGAAGTGCTTGCGAACGACAGCCAACGCAAAACGCGGAATATCGTTCTCTTGCGCTATCAAATCGGTTCGGAGAGCACCGAACAGCGCGAAGCGGGATTTCTCAAGAGCATCGACGAGGCGATCGCACGGCAAAAGCCAGGCGATCCGCCAATTGTAATTCTGGACCAATCGAAGTACGCCGGAGCGACTCGTGACAGCGCCCGTAGGGAAGCCGGACCACTCATCCAACAGTTTGTGAACGCGGACGGTACGTGCCAGATCGACGGCTTTTTCGCCCCGAACGAATCATCCGCGAGCGGTGTGTTGGACGTGTTGAAAAGCCTCGGTCTGAACAAGAAAGTGCATTTAATGGGTTTCGATTCGAGCCAACCGTTGCTGCAAGCCGTGGAAGACGGCAACGTGGATGGGCTCATCCTACAAGACCCTTATCGAATGGGTTACATGGGAGTGTGGGCCGTGGTGAAGCGGCTGCAGGGCTACGACATCCGCGCCGCGGACTTTCTCAGCACGGGCGAATTTGTCATCACCAAGGACAACGTCAACAACCCGGAAACCGTGGCGCTGTTCAACGCCGAAGCTCAAGCCCGCCGTCCTACCACGGGCGATTCGCCGAGCGCGCTGCGCAAAGGCGTCAACTGGAGCAAGCCGTGAGCGAGTTCCGGTTGACGATGTCCGGG
>JBGQCZ010000826.1:0-2660 GCA_041495645.1 Gemmataceae bacterium
CTGCCACACGAAACTGCCTTGCCTTCGTCTTAGATTATCTTTGAATCCGCGCCGAGCCGCCTTTGGCCATCGCCTTCACCTGTTCCAACGTCGCCATCGTCGTATCACCTGGGAACGTGGTTAGCAACGCACCGTGGGCCCAGCCCAATTTCAGCGATTCTTCCGGTGTTTCGCCGCTAAGCAAGCCATAAAAGAAGCCGGACGCGAAGCCGTCGCCGCCGCCGACGCGGTCGTATACGTCCAAGTCGCAAGTTACTGAAACATGGGTTTTGCCGCCGATCCAGGCCACCGCGCCCCAGCCGTGGCGGTTTGTCGAATGCACTTCACGCAGCGTCGTCGCCACGATCTTCACATGTGGGAATTTCTCGGCGACGCGATCGATCATCCCGAAGAAAGCTGTCGGGTCGAGCTTGGATGCGGCCGCGACTTCCGGGCCGGGAATGCCGAGCCCTTTCTGCAGGTCTTCCTCGTTGCCGACCAGCACATCGACGTGCTCCATGATACGGCGAATCACTTCCGGAGCGCGTTCGAGTCCGCCCGACACCTTCCACAACTTTTCGCGGAAGTTGAGGTCGAACGAAACAACGGCGCCCGCGGCCTTGGCCGCTTTCATGCCCTCGATGATCAACTCCGGCGTGGTTGGCGAGAGGGCGGCGAAGATGCCGCCGGAATGGAACCAGCGCACGCCGCCGGCAACGATCTTGGGCCAGTCAAAGTCACCCGGTTTGAGCCGCGCGCCCGCCTCGTTGGCCCGGTTGTAGAACACCTCCGGCCCGCGCACTCCGTGGCCGCGATCGCTGTACACGGTGGCAATGTTCGGCCCGGTCACGCCGTCGTGCTGAAAGTGCTTGTAGAACGGTTTCACACCCATCGAGCGCACGCGGTCCGCCACCAAGTCGCCGATCGGGTAATTCACCATCGCCGTGGCGATGCCCGTTTGCAAGCGAAAGCAATCGGCGAGGTTGGCGGCGACGTTGAACTCGCCCCCGCTCACGTGAATTTGGCATTTCATCGCCTTGCGAAAGGGAATAATTCCCGGATCGAGCCGGTGCACCACGGCGCCGAGAGCGAGAAAATCGAGCCCGCCGGCGGGGAGAATCTTGAGTAGAGAGGACATGTTGGTCATCCAGGATTCGCGAAGCGTTCGATTTGAGTATAAGCTGGCGCGCGAAAACTCGCCAGCGTTTGAAGGGCCCGAATCAAAATTGCAGTGCGAAGCCGGCGTTGACGAAAAAGCGCGCGGCCTGCTCGTTCAATCCGAAGCCGACGCGGGCGCCGATTTCGCAATTCTGGCTGAGCAAGTAGTGAGCGCCGCCGCTGGCGTAGTTCACGCCTTTCGCGTTCAAGCCATTGGCGAAGACGCCGAAATATTCCCCTTGCACCGACAAACTCTGGCCGAGCGGAACTCGCAACAACGCCGATGGCGCCCAAATGCTGAAATGATCGCCCGCCTCCAGGCCATAGTTGTACCGAATCGCCGCGTTTGCTCGAAAGCCCATGGGCAGCATCCAACCGATTACATAGGTCGCCATCAGTTGCGACGTGTGGAAATCTCCGCCGGTCGGCGTGAGCCCCTGCACGATCAACGCGCTTTGCGGGATCAATTGTTGTTGCTGCGTGATGATCGCCTTCAGGCCGTAGGAGATTTGGTACTCGTGAGCCACTCCCACCCCGGCCGCCTCCGAGTGGCCGGTCGTGCTCGAAATGTCGCCGGCGTGCCAGCCGATATCGGCGTTCCAACCCAAGCGCACCTCGAACCGGGGCAGCAGACCATAGCGCACGAGCAATTCCGGGAAGCTATGGCTGGTGGTTCCGTCACGGAAGTTGATGAAGGAATACGACGCTTCGCCGATCAGTCGCCCCTGCCCGGCGATGCTGGTCGAGGGCGTGAATGCGTCGCGATCGGGCTGAATCGGTCCAGCTACGCCGCTGCCGACTGGTGCAGCCAGCGCTTGCTGAAATGCGGACCCGGCCAAGCCCAGACCGCTCAACAATCCCGATGAAACGGGTTCTTGTGCGGCGAGCGGGCAGGCGGCCAAGAGCAACAACAGGCTGCCGAACGCATACCGCATTTCTCGCTCCCCCCGATTCTTGTCCGCGCCGCTTCATACACTCATTGGCCGGGAATGCAAGAAAAGTCTGTTGATTGTCGCGCAAACGAACTCGGTCCGTCGAATTCTGGGCAAATTAGAGAATTGAGGCTTCGTGATGCTTCTGGGCGGGAACCTTTACTGCGTCGCGCGCGTCCATCTGCTATAATTCACGCGACCAGCGAGGGGGCCGGACGGCCGCTCTCCGGGCGGGGCAACTCGCCGCGGGGGGAGGAAAGTCCGGGCTTCACAGGACACGGTGGTGGGTAACGCCCACCGTTCGCAAGAACCGGGAAAGTGCAACAGAAAGTAAACCGCCCACTGGACGGGAGTCAGGAATCAGGAGTCAGGAGTCAGTCGACGAATTCGTTGGCATTGACTCCTGACTCCTGACTCCTGACTCCTGAACAAGGTAAGGGTGAAAAGGTGCGGGCCTTCGGGCCTTAATGTAAGAGCGCACCAGCAGCCGGGTGACCGGCTGGCTCGGCAAACCCCACCGGAAGCAAGGCCAAATATGGGAGCAGGGCTGGTCCGGCCCGCTACGACTCTCGGGTAGGCTGCTCGACCGGC
>JBGQCZ010000827.1:0-2660 GCA_041495645.1 Gemmataceae bacterium
CCCAAACCGGGGGTTTTTTTTTGGGTAACCCTTACCGGTTTTTTGTTTTACCCCCTTCTGTTTCCCCGGGGGGGGGCGTTGGGCCCCCCCCCCGCGACAGTCGCGCTCGGGTCGGAAAGCTCCCCTCGCGGCTAAACGTTCTCGGTTCAAACCAATTCCGGATACCGTCTTCCCAACAAAACCCGCCGTTGTTCGGCGTTCAACGAGCGTACGATGGAGCGGCCTTCGCATTCGGCCAGATCGACATGGCGGGCCGAAGGGAACATCTTGCCGTTGGGATCGGCCAGCAGGGCCAGCACGGGTTTGGCGGGCGTGTGCAACTCGTGCGGCGACATGTGCGACGCGACCACCACGCCCACGGCCCCGTCCGCCAATTCGACCACCGAGCCGATCGGATAAAAAGACAAACTCAGCAAGCGCTCGGCCGCTTCGGGATCCAGCAATCCGCGTTCGGCCAACATCAGCGTTTCGGTCAAGGCCGTGCGCGGGTCGAGTGCGGGCCGTTGAGGCCGTGGCGAGCAGAGCGCGGCATAAACGTCCGCCACCGCCAGCAGTCTTGGCAGCGGACCAATTTGTCCGGCGAGCATACCGGCGGGATAGCCGGTGCCGTCGAGCCGTTCGTGATGGCCGGAGATCGCCTCGCACAGCGTGGCCGTGGCCGGCAGATGCTTCGCCACCAATTCGGAACCGACGCGGCAGTGCGATTCGACCGCCCGCTTCTGCTCATCGCTCAGCGGGCTTGTCTGGGCCAGAATCGCCGGATCGACCGTCAGCATGCCAACGTCTTTGAGCAGGGCCGCGACGATCGCATCGTGGGTGGCAAGTTGCCAGTCGGGGTCATGGCGGATCATGCGGGCGACGACGCGGGCCGTGGTGAGCGCGTGGCAGGCGATGAAATGGTCGCTGTGCAGCGCCGGGGCGTGCAGGAAATGCAGCGGTTTGGATTCCCTCGCCTCTTTGAGGATGAAATCGGCGAGCCCGATAAACTCTTGCGGATCGGGGCTTTTCCCGTCGGCGACCGCGCGCAGCAACATCGCGAGTGTATCGCGGCGCATTGTTTCACCGTTGCGGAATGCCACCGCTTCGGACAACGCGGCGATGCGGTCGGCGATGGCGGTGATGATGCTTTCAAGCCCGTCGCTCAATCGCAACTGCGAACTGGGCGCATCGGGAAACGCTTGCACGAGCCGCAGCGTGGATTCGGTCATGGCCGAAGTTTCGCGATAGGAATGCAGGAGCGGGTCGTCCGGATCGGCGCCCAGGATCGGATCGCCGCGGCTCAGCAGCGGCTCTTCGGCCAGCGATTTCAGCCGCCCCACCAGTTCGCGGCCGCGTTCCAATTGCTGCCGCACCTTGGCGATCAATCGCGTGGGCCGAATCTCGTTCGCCGTGGACTCGTCCGCCAGTTGCTTGATCGACGAATCGAGCAAGGCCTGCCGCCGCGTTCCCTCGGCGATGCGATCCTCGAGCGGGGCGTCCTCCGGCTCCGGGCCAAGCAACGCGGTCGCGGTCTTGCTGGCCTCGCCAACCAGCCCTTGAACCTGCGACAACCGCTGGCGCAACTCGCGTATCTTTCCCAGCAGCGTCCTCGAGTCGCTCATCCGCATCCCCCCCTACCCTGCCATTCACCATTCATTCTCATTCTGACATGGCTCTCCTTTAGCATCGGAAGCGAAGCGGACCCGACTTAATGGGTTTGGAGCATTTCGTAACGATCAATCCGACGGGGCAAGGCAGGGAAATTGGCGAGACCGACGCGCGACGGAAAGCGGCGGGAGATGCGATGGCGAGGAAATCATGTAGCCCTCTCGCTCCGCGAGAGGGAAGCCGGAAGTCACAATTCACGCATCGCAATTATGATTGTCTCGCGAGGTATTGCTTCCCTCTCGCGGAGCGAGAGGGCTACACAAACCAACCGCCGCCCGGCAACTCCCGCCGGCTAGCGCCGGCCCGGAGTTCCGGGCGGTTGTGCGTTATTTTTCGCCAAATCAGCTGGCGGAAAACCCGGTTTTGGCCATTCTTGCGTTTGCGGCTAGGCCCAGAGCACCGCCTCGCCGCCGCCCTTTTCCCCAACGCCCCCGGTCGCGAGGACTTTCCCGTCTGGCGAAAACGCAATCGCCACGACCCGGCCCCTGATCCCCTGAAGCGTCTGGAGTTCCTTGCCCGTTCCCGTGTCCCAGACCCGGACCGTGTCGTCAAAACTCGCGCTCACCACAGTCTTGCCGTCGGGCGCGAACGCGGCCGCGAGGACTACACTGGTGTGGCGGTCCAATGTATGTTTTGCTTTCCCCGTTTCGGCGTCCAGAAGACGTACATTCCAGTCCGTGTCGGCGGACGCGAGGAGCTTCCCGTCGCGCGAGAACGCCAGGTCGTGGAGGCCATCAAGGTATCCTGTTTCCAGCACTGCTTTGGTCTCAAGCTCCTGCTTGAACTCTTGCGTCACCTTCCCTTTCTCCAGGTCCCACCGTAACATCATCGCACTTAGCACCCGCGCGACATGCTCGCAAAAACATTACGCGGCTACGCGCTCGCTCGTACGTACGCGCGCTCGCACGTTTGCGCGCGCTCGCTCGCACACACGCTCGGCCCCTAGTCGGATGACCGCCGACCAAACCATTCCACAAACACCGAATTGCACCAATCACGACCTGCTCCTTCCG
>JBGQCZ010000828.1:0-2656 GCA_041495645.1 Gemmataceae bacterium
ATTCTTCTTCGTGTCTTTGTGCCTTTGTGGTGAAATCGGGGGGAATCGATGCGTGCCATTGCTCTAGTCATGTTGCTCATTGCGTTTTCAACATCGCGCGCCGACGATTCCTGGGTCGTCTACGACGGCTTCGATGGGCCGGGCAAGGGCAAGCACATCGTGCTGGTCGGCGGCGACGAGGAATATCGCTCCGAGGAAGCCCTGCCGCAACTCGGGAAGATCCTTGCCAAGCACCACGGCTTCAAATGCACCGTGCTCTTCGCCATCGACAAGAAGGACGGCACGATCAATCCGAATCAGAACGACAACATTCCCGGCCTCGAAGCGCTCAAGACCGCCGATTTGATGGTGATCTTCACCCGCTTCCGCAACCTGCCCGACGACCAGATGAAGCACATCGTGGAATACGTCGAAGCCGGCAAACCGATCGTCGGCATGCGCACCGCCACGCACGCCTTCAATCTCAAAGCCAAGTCGTCGTACCTGAATTTCACCTGGGACGGCAAGGAATGGCCGGGCGGGTTCGGCAAGCAGGTACTCGGCGAAACCTGGGTAAATCATCACGGCGCGCACGCCAAAGAAGGAACTCTCGGTTTGATCGCCAAGGACCAGGCCAGCCACCCGATACTGCGCGGCATCAAGGACGGCGATGTGTTTGGACCCACCGATGTTTACACCGTGAACCTGCCGCTGCCCGGCGACAGCAAACCGCTCGTGCTGGGTCAGGTCGTGGACAGCTTGAAGCCGGACGGCAAACCGGTGGCGGGAAAAAAGAACGACCCGATGATGCCCGTGGCGTGGGTGAAGAGTTACAAAGGCCGCAACGGCACGGTGGGCCGCGTCTTCAACACCACGATGGGTGCGTCGCAGGATTTGCTGTACGAAGGCACGCGGCGGATGCTCGCGCAGGCTTGTTATTGGGCGGCCGGGCTGGAGGACAAGATTCCGGAGAGCGGAGCCAAGGTCGAGATCGTGGGCGAATTCAAGACGCTGCCGTTTAAGTTCAACGGTGCTCAGAAGGGCGTGAAACCATCCGACCACGCCATGTCGAAATGACACGCGGCGGGCCAGAGTAAAGCCCAACCATGCGACGGCATCTAATCGCCGCGTTGACCGCAACCGTGATCGGCGTGCTGCTCGGCGCCGCGGTGTGGTGGTTCTTTCCGCAGCGCCAACAAACTCATCCGGCTTTTGTAACGGGGATCGTTGTTGACGCCGACGGTCCAGCGACAGGTGTTCTCGTTCAGTTCGCGGGCACCAAAACCAGTACGACGTCCGATGCCGAGGGTCGATTTCGCCTTCCGCACCCAAGCTGGCCTGTCACGGTGACCGCATGGAAGACAGGTCATTTCATTGCAACGGCTTCAATCGATGCACTCGAGTTGAAACTCGTGTTGAGAAAACTGCCGGCCGCGGACCATGAAGATTTCCGTTGGAACCCAGACGGCTGCATGCAATGCCACAACGATATCCGCAATGAATGGCACTCCAGCGCCCACGGCCACGGGGACGGCATTTCAAGATTCGACCATCTGTTTCACGGCCGGGCGGCGACCGGAAAAGAGATCGGTTGGAGCTTGAAACGGGAAAAGCCGGAAGGAACCGAGGTGTGTGCATCTTGCCATTCACCTGGACTCGGATTTTTCGCGTTGGAACGAGGCGGTCCTTCTCCGCACCTCGTGAAGCCCGTGACCGTGAACCGAATCCATTGCGATTTTTGCCATAAGATCGTCGGCCCGGCCGGCGCGGAAGTTGGGTTGACGCACGGCAAGTTTGGCCTCGACTTGCTGCGGCCAAGAGAAGGCCGCCTGAATTTCGGTCCTCTCACGGACGCTGCCCTCGATGAAAATTCTTATTCGCCCTTTTACAAGCAAAGCCGTTATTGCGCATCCTGCCACGAAGGTATTGTCTTCGGCGTGCGCGTCTACGAAACCTACTCCGAATGGCAGGCCAGCCCGGCCGGAAAGAAGGGCACCCAGTGTCAGGAATGCCACATGAAGCCGACCGGGAAGATGACGAACATGGCGCCGGGGCATGGCGGCGTTGAGCGTGATCCGCATTCGTTGGCCAATCACACGTTCTTCGACGGCAGCCATCTCGACATGCTCAAACGCTGCCTGAAACTTGATCTAAAAACAGAGCCAATAGGCGACGGCGTTCGGGCGAAGATCGAAATCGGCGTCGAGGGCGCCGGGCATCGGGTGCCGACGGGTCTGCCGGACCGCAATCTGGTGCTGGTTGTGGAAGCCTTCGATGCGAGCGGGAAGCCGCTAGCACCGAAGGATGGCCCGACTGTGCCCGCATTAGCCGGACCCGATGTGCACAAGAAAGCCGGCAAACTGTTCGCGAAAGTCCTGAAGGATTGGGAAGGCCGCAGCCCGGTGCCGTTCTGGCGTGCGGCCCCGGAGTTCGACGACACGCGCTTGCAGCCGGGTCAGACCGAACGGCTCGCCTTTTCATTTCCGCCCGAGGCCGTGACCTTCAAAGCCCGCTTGATCTATCGCAAATTCTGGCCGGAAGTGACGAAGGAAAAAGGCTGGCCGGACGACGCCTGGATCGTGGCGGAAAAGAACGAATCGATTCGGAAATGATTTGTAGGGTGGGTCAAGGAGCTTTAAGCGACGCAGGCCCACCATTTGGGCCAACGACCAAATGG
>JBGQCZ010000829.1:0-2656 GCA_041495645.1 Gemmataceae bacterium
AACAAAAGGACATTCATGCCGTCATCAATGCCACGCCGGATCATTGGCACACGTTGGTGAATCTCGCGGCGATCAAGGCGGGCAAGGATGTCTACAGCGAGAAGCCGCTTACGCTCACCATCGACGAAGGCAAGCGACTCGTCAAAGCAGTTCGCGACTCGGGCCGCATTCTGCAAACCGGGAGCCAGCAGCGCAGCGACGCCCGCTTCCGACTGGCCTGTGAACTGGTTCGCAACGGCCGGCTCGGCAAGTTGACTCAAATCACGACGATCCTTCCTGCCGGACTAAATGAAGGCCCGTTCAAATCGGCGCCGGTTCCGAAGGAGTTGAACTGGGACTTCTGGCAGGGCCAAACCGCCCAGCACGACTATCTGCCGCAACGCACGCATCTGTATTTCCGCTATTGGCTCGATTACTCCGGCGGCACCATGACCGATTGGGGCGCGCATCACAACGACATCGCCCTTTGGGCGATGGGCCTCGACCGCAGCGGTCCCGTTTCGATCGAGGGCAAACCGCCGCCCAAACCGATCCCCGGCGGCTACACGGCGCCCAGCGAATTCGAAGTGGAATATGTGTACGCCAACGGCGTCCGCCATCGCTGCATCAGCACAACGATCAACACAATTTTCGGCGGCCAGGCGCGTCCGCCGAAGGAAGGAGAGTTACCGCACGGCGTGAAGTTCGAAGGCCCGGAGGGTTGGATTTACGTGACGCGCGGCAAGCTCGAAGCCAGTCAGCCGGAATTGATCAAGGAACCGCTCAAGTCGAAGAAAGTCGAACTCTACGTCAGCAACGATCATATGGGCAGCTTCTTCGAGTGCATCCGCACCCGCAAGCCCCCCATCTGCGAGGCGGAAATCGGCCACCGCTCGGTGTCGATTTGCCATCTCGGCGTGATTGCCACTCGACTCGGCCGGAAGCTGAAATGGGACGCGGTCAAGGAAGTGTTCGCGGATGATAAGGAAGCAAACGGCTATCTGACACGGGAAATGCGCAAACCGTGGACATACGAAATGATCTGATCGGCGAAAAGCCGAGGGTTCCTTTTTCGCCCGCCAAACAGTTGGAAACTCGATAGAATTTCCTCGCACTCCTCCAACTGACATGGAAGCAGGCGCTATGGCGATCACCGCCGGGCAGCGACAACTCTTCAGCTTCGCCGTTGTTTTCGCCCTCGGGCTCGGCTGTGGGGCCGCCACCTTCTACTTCTTGCCAAAATCGACCCGCGAAAATCGCGACACCGTGTTGGCCGGAAAGTCTTCGGTCACTCGCGTTACGGCTCGCGGGCGGCTGGAACCGGAGGGCGGTGTGGTCAACCTCGCGGCACCCGGCCCCGACATCATGGAAAAGATCGTGGCCCATGCCGGCGATTCGATCATCAAGGATCAGCAACTCGCGGTGCTGGCCAGCCGCAAACTGCGGCAGATCGAGCTGGAATCCGCCAAGGTGCAACTCGAAGAAGCCGAGGACCGCCGACAGAAATCGATTACGTCGTTGAAAGCCCAACAACGCGAGGCTGACGCCCGCATCGACCAGATCAAGAAGCAGGCCCCGCTCGACGTGCGGATTCAAGAGGCGAAAATTCAGGTGGCGACTCGGCAACTCACGGGGGCCGAGGATTTGTTGGGCCGCATGCGCCGCGCGGGAAGCTACCCCCAGCAGGAAGTCGATCAGCAACTCCTACTACGCGATCAGGTGGAGCAAGAACTGAACGGTGCGAAGCTAGCGCTGGAAAAGATCAAGGACGCTAGCGGCACGGCGCTGCGCGCCGCGGAGGCGCAGCGCGAGGTCATCGACGCGGACCTGCACCGCGTGGAAAGCGAGCTTCCGGTCGCGGCGCTCAAGAAAGGTTCGGAACTGGCGGCCGAACGCTGGGAGCAAACCGCCGTCAAGTCGCCGAGCAAAGGCAAGGTCCTCAAAGTGCTAGTCCGTGAAGGCGAGTTGGTCGGCAGCCAGCCCGTGTTCCAAGTGGCGGATACGAGCACGATGGTCGCCGTCGCCGAAGTTTACGAGACCGACGCCAAGGCCGTGCGCGATTGGTTCCAACGCGGGAAACAACCGGTCGAAGCCGAGGTGGAGATTCGCTTTCCAAATTCCGGCGTGAGCAAGTTTCGCGGGCAGGTCATACACGTCGCCGACATGGTGATGAAGAACAACACGTTTTCGCTCGACCCGCGGCAGGAGGTGGACCGCCGCGTGGTCGAAGTGCGGATTCGCCTCGATCCGAAGTTCATCGCCGAGGCGGCCGAGTACATCAACATGCAAGTCGATGTCGCCATTCTCGATCCGAAGTCCACCAAGGCCCCGTGACGGCAGGACGCATGAAGACGCCGTTGGCCTGGCACAACCTGATCCACCAGAAGAAGCGGACGCTTGTGGCAGTGGCCGGAGTCGCTTTCGCGGCGTTACTCATCTTCATGCAGCTTGGTTTTTTCGGCGCGGCTCAGGGCACGGCGACCATCATTTACGACCAACTCGAATTCGACATCATTCTGATTTCACCGCAATACATCGACATCAACCGGCCGGGCACGCTGCCTTCCGAGCGATTACATCAGGCGCTTGCTGTCGAAGGCATCGAACACGTTTCCCCGGTCTATGTCGGCCCGGCTTCATGGCGAAACCCGGATGCACCACCGCAATACGCTTCCAA
>JBGQCZ010000830.1:0-2654 GCA_041495645.1 Gemmataceae bacterium
CGGCGTGATGGTGCCGGCGGCGGTCATGAGCAACGGAAAGAACTTGGGGAGATGGCTGGCGGCGAGCAGGCCGGCTTTGTAGCCCATCACCGTGCTCATGGCACTCAGCACGTCCATGGACTGGGCACGCGTGATGCGCGGCATGCGTTCCATGGCGAACGCTGTTACCTTGCGGGCCGCGAGCGCTTCGAGTCCCGCCTGATTCGTGGCGGGCGAGAGCATTCCGATGAGCGTCGCGCCTTCCTTGAGACGTGTGGTTTCTTCCGGAGTAGGCGCTCGGACTTTCAGCACGATGTCCGAAGCGCTGAGAGAATCAGCTTGCAACCTCGCACCAACTTGCTCATAAGCAGAATCCGGAAAACCGGCGAGAGCGCCGGCGCCGGGTTCAACGGCAACTTCCAAGCCCGCTTTCTTGAGCGCCGCGACCAAGTCGGGGATCAGCGCCACGCGGCGCTCGTCGGGAGTGATTTCGCGCGGAACACCAACAATCATGGCATCCTCACCAAGGTCGTCATGGTCGCTGACTGTAATCTACTTCAACGAACTCAGGAAGGCCGTCAGGTCGGCGACTTGTTCCGCCGTAAAGTCCTTCAACAGCAATTCCGGCATCAGCGATTTCTGCTGCGAAACCATCAGTTCCACTTCGTTGATCGCGATTTCGGTAAGCTTGTTGTTAGCATCTTTCAAAATCACCTTGACCGCGTCCTTGCTCACCAGGATTCCGGAATAGGCCTTGCCCTGTTTGGTTTCGACCTGCCAGGTCAGGTACTTCTGCTCGATTTCCTTGGACGGGTTGAGGATATTCTCGAGGATCTTGGCCCGGTCGTATTTCTTGCCGATGAGGTCGAGGTCGGGACCGACCTCGGTGCCTTGCCCGCCGATGCGATGGCAGTTCTTGCACTGCACGCCGGAGCCTTCCAGGAACAACTTGCGCCCGCGACCGATGTCGCCGGGAATCGCGAGAATCTGCTCGGGGCGCACTACCGCACCGAGCCGTTTGATGCGTTGCTCTTCGGGCAGGAATCGCTCGAAGAGATCGCGCACTTCGGTTATTTCGGATTTCGTTGCACGCTCCACAGCCAGTTGCCGCATTTCGTCTGGGAACGGCTTGTCCGCCAAAGCTTGCGTCAATTGCAAGGCGGTGTGCGTCGATGCCAACAGCGGGTCGATGCGTTTGTGCATTTCCTCCGCGGGCCCCGACGGGCCTGCGCGGAGACTATTCAGCGCTGTGGCAGCCTTGGCGTTCGCTTGGTGTTGCGAATCGGTCGTAAAGCCGTGGCTCGGAAGCTGAGCGATCCAATCGTGAATCAACTTTGTACCGGCCTCATCGACCGCGTTCGAACCGATTCGCGGCATGCGGCCCGGTCCGAGCGTGCTCATGCGGTAAAACATGGCAGAACGATACGGATCGCCAGACGCGAGAATCCGGGCGTTCGGAATGTTAAACGTACCGTGCGCCGGCCGCACGCCGGCGATGCCCATGTCGCCCAGTTCCCACGTGGCGACAAATTGAAACTCCGCATTGCCGCCGCCCCACTTGCGATGGCAAATCGAGCAATTCGCGTGCAGATACGACCGCGCCCGCAGGTTGATGTTCTGGGACGCGTCGGAATAATCCACCAATCGCGGCATCTCATCGGTTGGCGTCGGCAACGGTTTGGAGAAAAGCCCAACATGCTCAAAGGTCTTCAACTGATTTGCCGAAATCCCGCCGTAATCATGGTCCTTGTTCAACTGCGCCGTCTGCACTCCGACAGCATACTTCGCGGCCATGTTGTGGCAGGCGGTGCATTCAGTGCGGCTCGGGAAGTGCCAAGTCTGCTTGCGCTCGCCGCCGGGCGCTTTCGCGTCCTTGAGCGCAAACGTACGATCTTTGCCTTGCGGGTCTTCGAGCAGGACGGCATCGGTTTGGTCGTCGTTCCAAATGTAAGTGTAACCCTGCCAGTATTGGTCGCCGACTTCCTCGGTGCCGTACAGCCGCTGATGATGGAGGATGCGCGTCTCGATACGCTTCTTGCTGGCCGGATTGCCCGGTTCCATTTCGAGGAAGAGCGTTTCGGCAAGCACGGTGCCGTCGGCGAATTTCCACCCCGGCGGAGCGCCGGGAGCGCCGGGATAGAGCATGCCTTCAAAATCGATTTTCCCTTGACCCGGGATGGCCAAGAAGCGCTCCTTGGTAGCGCCGTCGCACCATTGCGGAGCGATCACCGAATAGGGGATCAAGCCCGCTGCGGGTTTGTGGTCCTGGGTGGATTCGAACAGGCCGGTGTCACTGAGCTTGCGCGGAAATTCGTCTCCGCGTGCGACCTCGGGGTTCGGAATCAAGCGGCTAATGCGACCGGTCATGTGATCGAGCAAAAACAGTTCGCCGTCGTTGTCTTCGCCGAAACATACCAGACGCAGATTCGATTTGAACAATTCGCGATGGCCGCTGACGGTCTTCTTGTCGCGGTCGAAGCGGAAACTCCAAATGCGGCCGGTGTCGTAGTCGCCGTAGATATACGCGCCGATCAAGTCCTTCAGCTTATTGCCGTGATAGATGAATCCGCCCGTGATCGACCGGAAATTGGCGTGATCGTGCTCGACGATCGGCATCAGGATCGGCGATGGGCCGCGCGGCCGCTCGGGTCGAAACGGGTGGCTGCCTTCGAGCA
>JBGQCZ010000831.1:0-2650 GCA_041495645.1 Gemmataceae bacterium
AAGCCGAGCAGGCGGTCGAGGTAGGCTTTCGTCAGAGCCGAATCGCGACGCCAATCCTCGTCGGCGCCCGGTTGCAGCTTGGCCATCGAGGTGTTCACGAAGAATGTCTGATTCAGCAAGTCGGGCTTGAGGCGCAGGATTTCCTGAAGCTGGGCGTGCGTGAGTTGGGCGTGGATCGGGAATGCGCCGAATTCCGGCGAGTGCGGTGAATTCAAATCGGCGACGATGAGTTGCGGGAGATCGGGCACATCGGGTCGCGGAAGCCGCTGGATCATGTTGCGGCGGCGCTCCCAATCAAGCTTCTCGCCGGCGAGCCAATCGAAAGCGATGTCCTCGAAGTTGTCGAGATTGGGCCAGCGGGCGAGCGAATCGGCCTTCAAGGTAGCGCGAGAAATCACGCGTTGATCGAGCACCGTTGGGAGATTCGGCGCTCCGCCGATCAGCTCGCGTTGATGGTCAAAGCGCAGGCCAAGGTGATTTTTCAGATAAGCGAGGGACTTTTCCGGGTTCCTTTCGTAGGTGAGAATCGCCTGGCGGGTCTGAATCTCGGTGACGCGGGCGCTTTGGCCGAAGCGTTCGATCCACGGCCGGATAAGAGCGTCGACCTTGGCGTATTGCTCTGTGTTCAGGTAGTGCAGGCCGTGGAAGTAGTAATAGTCTTCGGTGCCGGGGATGAGCTTTTTCAGGGTTTCGGCGCGGTCCTTGGACAGCGCGAATTCCTCGACGAAGCCGATTTCGCCGGCCGCCGCGGCCGAAGCCAGCAGCAGGCACGCCAAGCACGTCATGAGCCGATTCATCGTAAGCCCTCTGCGAAATGACACGAGAAACTGCGGACAAGAGTGTCCGCCTTACATTGTTGCGGACAGGAGTGTCCGCCTTACGGTAATGCGGACACTCCTGTCCGCGCCTTTCATGCGGTCAAAACGATACCGCCCGCCGGAACTGACCTACGGATACACCCATAAGACGATTGGACGACATTGGCGGATTCGGCGCGCGCCGGACTTGTAACAAATCAGGCCGCTTTTCGCTGGGCATCCCGCCCGATTTGATCGAGAATAAATTCAGCCGTGCTGGCACAAGCACCGGGAATCGCCACGCGTTGCTTGATGGCTTGCAGCTTCAAACGCACTCGTTCGGCTTGCAGCGGATGATCGAGCCAATCCAAGATCCGCTCCGCGATTCCTTCCGCCTGACAATTTGCCGACAAGAACTCGGGAAACAGCTCCTCACCGGCCATCAGATTCACCAGGCTAATGTACTTGGTTCGTTTGACCACTCGGGCGAGGTAACTGTTGAATCGCGAAAGCCGATAGGCCACGACCGACGGCAGGCCCGCGTGCAGCAATTCCAATCCCACCGAGCCGGAAACCGACATGCAAACGCTGGCCAAGTGAATGATCTCTTTGGTTCTTCCCGCATGAAGGTCAACGGGCAGATCGTGTCCGGCAAGATAGCTTTGGGCCAAGTCGCGCTGCTCATCGTTGAACGAGGCGACGACGAATCGGCAAGTCGGCCGGCAGGCGTTGATGATGCGCATCGCCTTGACGAACGACGGGAAGTTCATGGTCACTTCTTGCTTGCGCGATCCTGGCAGCACGGCGACGATCGGTTTTGGGCGCGATTCCTGACTCGCCAAGAAACGCGTATCCAGTTTCTGGCGCGCGAGTTCATCGAAGTAAGGATGCCCGAAATAATGGGCCGATACCCCATGCCGTCGATACCAGGCCGGCTCGAATGGCAGCGAACAGACCACGTGATCGACGAAGCGGCGAATCTTTTGCACGCGCCAACCGGCCCAGGCCCACAACTGCGGCGGAACGAAATAAACGACAGGGATGCCGTGCTTGCTGGCTTTACGTGCCAGCCACCAGTGGAATCCTGGGAAGTCGATCATGACGAGCGCATCGGGCTTGTGGATGCGAAAGAACTTGTCGGCTTTCTTGAGCAAGTCCAGAAATACATCGAGCGATTTCAGGAAGTGCGGAAACCACATGACCGAGAGATTGGCCATGGGGTAAAGCATATTCACACCGGCGGTTTGCATGCGTTCGCCGCCGAACCCGGAACACTGAATGCCCGAGTAGGAATGCTGCAATGCTTTGAAGAGATTGGCGCCGTGAAGATCGCCGCTGGGTTCGCCGGCGCTGATGAAGATGTGCATCATCGCATCCTTGCAACTGGAAAATCGTTTGCGGCTATGCGCCGGCGCAAAGCCGCAAGCGGCTGTGTTACCCTTTGGGCGGCGGCTGCGAGGGCAGGCCGGGCATGGCCGTGGGTTCGGCCACTTTGCGATAGCCCAGTGCCCGCAACACTTCGAGAACTTCGCTCCAAGTGGGGAACGGGCGGCGGTTGTCGCGCTTGTATTGGTCCATCGCCTTCATGAAAGCAATTTCTTCGTCGGTGTAATCGCGTTCGCAGGTGGTCGGGTCGATGAGGCGGCGGCGTTCGCTACTGCGGCGCTTTTCGGCACTATTGATTTTGCGGCGCTCAATCGCGACGGGAATGTTTCGCTTGCGTCGATCCTGCGTCTTGCTGTCGGTGCTCATGGTGGCAGCCTCGTTTCAACTGTTCCAACACCTACGACCGGGCCTGAGGGGCGGCGGAGAACCGCAAAACTATCATTTTTGCTTCAGTTCTTACCAGACTA
>JBGQCZ010000832.1:0-2641 GCA_041495645.1 Gemmataceae bacterium
CGATTCGGAGCGTACTTGTCCTGCGGCAAGCCGCCGAATTGCGTCGGGCTGCCGGTCACCTGATTGACCGCATCGAGCAGCACCTCGGCGCCCAAGCGCTTGGGATAGTAGCGGGCATAGGTCTGCTTGTCGTTCTTGTTGAAGTCGTTGGGCATCGACGAAAGCTGATAGGTGCGGCTCTTGCAGATCGCCTTAATGAGGTTCTTGAGGCTGTAGTTGCCGTCGGTGACAACCTTGGCCAGCGCTTCGAGCAGTTCGGGATTGCTGGGCGGGTTGGTGACGCGCATGTCGTCGAGCGGATCGATGATCCCCCGGCCGAAGAAATGCGCCCAGTAGCGGTTGGCGACCGCTTTGGCGAAGAACGGGTTCTTCGGATTCGTCATCCAATCGACGAGTTTGTGCCGCGGATCTTCATCGGCCGCGAACTCCATCGGCTCGCCGTCGAGCGGCTTGATCGTGGCGGGTTTGCTGGTCCGTTTATTGATGACGTTGCCTTTGTTGGCTTTCGTGTAAACGATGACTTTCTGAGACTGCTGATTCTGCCCGCCTGGAATGGGTACAGACTTGCGATCCACCTTGCCGAAGAAGGCGGCGAGGCCCCAGTAATCGTCCTGGCTCCACTTTTCGTACGGATGGTGGTGGCAATTCGCGCAGGCGATTCTCAAACCCAGAAACACCTGAGCTGTGTCGTCCACGAATTGCTCGGGGGCGGTGAGTTCCTTGTACCAGACGGTCGGTGGATTGCGTTCCTCGCTGCCGCTGGCGGCCAGGATCGAGCGGGCCATTTGGCTATATGGCATGTCGGAGGCGATCGCTTCGCGAATCCAATTATGGAAAGCAAAAGTGCCCTCGGCCCGATCGGGTTGGCCGCGGCGCTTCACGCGCAGGATGTCGGCCCATTTGTTGGCGAAATAGAACTGATACTCCGGCGACTCAAGCAACCGATCGATCAAAGTATCGCGCTTTTTCGGGTCTTTATCGGAGACGAATTTCAAGACCTGCTCGGGAGTCGGCATCGAGCCGGTGATGTCGAGGGTGGCGCGGCGGATGAACTGCTCGTCGGAACAAAGTTCCGAAGGCACGAGACCGAGTTCCTGCCATTTCTTCAGCGTGAATTGATCGACGACGGATTGAACCGGGAAATCGAATTTCGGCGTGGGCAGGCCCAGCGGCACAGTCGCGCGAAAGACGCCGACGTGACCCTGATAGCGGGCCATGACCGCGGCCTCACCGCTCATGCCGAGCGTGCGAACGAGGCCCGACGCATCCACCGTGGCGATTTCCTGATCGTTGCTGTCGTACTGAGCGCGGCGGGTTACGTCTTCAATCGCGCCGTCGCTGTAGTGAGCGTAGACCGAGAATTGCTGGCGGTTCTGCCGGGTCATGATGCGGTGTTCGGGGAAGATCGTGATCTTGGCGACGGTCGGGTCCTTGTCGGTGCCGAAGGGCATGCCGGCGGCGATCCAGCGGCGAATGATTCGATATTCGTCCGAGCCCAGCTCCATCTTCTTGCCGCCGCCATGAGCCGTCACGCCGGTCGCTTTCATGAGCAGAAGGCTGCGGTCGGGCGCGGACGGGAACAAGCGCCGGCCGCGGGCTTCCTTGACGAGCGAAACGTAATCCACTTCCGGATCGAAGCCGAACAGCGATAGTTTGAAGCCGTTTTGACCGCTGGCTTTGCCGTGGCAGCCGCCGCTATTGCAGGTGAGCTTGGAGAACACCGGCACGACCTGGTTGCCAAAGTTGATCGGCAGGTTGTCGCCGAAGTTGGTCACGGTAACGGGCACGGAAACGGACTTATCGAGAAACTTCGCGGCAATCGTGGTGGCGCCGTTGCCGGCGGGTACGATGCGGCCGCTCTTGGTGATGCGAGCAATCTTCTCATCGGCAACTGAATATTGGACGTCGCCGCTCATGTCTTGAAGCCGGCCGGTGGTGAGGGCGGCGGTGACGATCAGCTGCCTGGCATCGTCGGCGCCCTTGAGGGCCACTTTCGCCGGATAGGCAGTCAGTTCCTTGGTCTCACCGGGCTTCGGCAATACGACCGCACTTGGAGCGCCCGATTCGGAAGAATAGAGGTCACCGGCGACAACCGATCCGCTTGCGGCGAAGAGTGATGCCAGCACGAGCGCATAGGCTGAAACGCGTGCGCTTTTCATTGGCGGGAAACCTTTCCAGGTTTGGGAAGGAGAGGCGAGGGCGGGCAGGACATCCGGCAGCATAGGTATTGTCGCTTATTCGGGTACGAAAGGCAACAGAAAACGCGGCCTACAATCAAACAGGCCCGATATCTGGAATTCGCATAAACCCGCACAATCTTGAATGACGTATGCCGGGTGTTGGGCTTGAAAACGCGGCGATCAGTAATCATGCTGACCCAATAACGGCCGAAATGCATTCCGCGCGAGTCGATCTCCCACGCGAGCAAGCCATGATAGAGAACCCGGGCAGACAGACGTTGGCATTGGTTGTGGGCGGCGGACCGGCTCCTGGCATTAACGGAGTCATCAGCGCCGCGACCATCGAGGCCATCAATCGCGGGTTGAAGGTGATCGGCGTGCAAGACGGCTACAAATGGCTGGTTGAGGGCCGCCTCGACAAAACACGCGAATTGTCAATCGGCGAAGTGGTCAAGATCTAC
>JBGQCZ010000833.1:0-2640 GCA_041495645.1 Gemmataceae bacterium
CGCAGGTGGTGTCGTCGGGTTACGAGCCGGGTCTGTACTGGTGGAACCCGCAGACCGGCGAGCAGAAAAAACGGCAGAACGGGCACGATATCGCCGTCCATGAAATCGCTTTCGACAAGACCGGCAAGCTGGCCGCGTCGGCCGGCGGCGATAAGACCGTGCGGCTCTGGAACGGCGCGAGCGGTGAGCCGATTCGCACCATGCCCGCCGGCTCGATGGTTTACGCCGTCGCGTTGCGGCCCGATGGTCAGCAAGTCGCGGCCGGTTGTTTCGATGGTTTCGTCCGCATTTGGGACACCTCCAACGCCCGCCTCTTGGCCACGCTCACGCATTTGCCGGCGACCGGTGATACGATCGAGTGGTTTGCTCTGGCGCCGGAAGGCTATGTCTCGGGAAGCGACGCCGTGCTCGCGAAAGCCAAATGGCGGAGCGACGGCAAAACGATCGCGGCGGAATCGCTCTGGCCGGCGCTCAAGCAACCCGCACAGGTGGCGAAGGCGATGCGCGGCGATAAGATTTCCGAGCCCGTGTTTCCGGCGCCCAAGAAGCCATGACGGAGTCTCGCGATGAGTAGCTTTCTGTTGCCGTTCGTTGTGATTTCGATCACAACCCTGATTGTCGGACCCGTGTCGGCTCAACCGACGAATTCGCCTTGGTTTCCCACCTTGGAGGGAAGCGCGTGGCACTATCGTTTGGGCGAGAAAAAACTGACCATTCGCGTGACCGCGCACGAAAAACAGGGCACGCTTCAATGTGCACGGCTCGAAACGAGCGAAAAAGGCTCGGCCCTTGCGGTTCAACATGTTGCCGAAACCCCCGCGGGAATCGTCCGCGTTATGCACAACGGCGAGAAGGTCACGCCGCAGCTTGTGTTTCTGAAGTTGCCGACCGCGAAGGATCAATCCTGGGAAGTGGATTCCAAGATCGAATCGCCCTCCGGGCCGGTGATCATCAAGGGCAATTTCACCGCCGATGAGGACGACGTGAAAGTGCCCGCCGGCGAGTTCAGAAAGGTCCTTCGCGTCAAAGCCGAACTCAAGATCAACGACAAACCGGTGACGATCACGAGTTGGTATGCGGAGCGATTCGGCATGGTAAGGCAAGTCGTCAAGATCGACGGTCAGGACTATTTGCTGGAATTGGAAAAGTTCGAAGACGGCAAGTAAGAGGTCCCGAGTATGCGTTGCCTCGCCATCATTCTTGTGACGGTCTTGCCGGCTCCAATCCTTGCCCAAACTTCCTTTCCCATGATCACGCACGTGCATCCCGTCGCGGTGCAGCGCGGGCAAACGGCGGAAATCACCGTCGAAGGGCAGATGAACTTCGCCGGCGTGTACCAAATGCTCATGCAGGGAGAAGGGATCAAGGCGGAAGTCGTGTCGGAGGGAAAGCCAGCGGGCAAGCAGAACGCCGTGCGATCGGTAAAGCTCAAGGTTACGGTCGCGGCCGATGCCCCGCTCGGCGCGCGCGAGTTTCGCCTCGCAAGCACGCTCGGCGTCTCGAGTCTCGGGCAATTGCTCGTCGTCGATGAACCCGTGGTAACCGAAACCAATCCAAATAACACACTGGCCCAGGCTAATGCCGTGCTGATTCCGTGCGTGATTTGCGGCAAGATCGAGGCCGCCGAGGACGTGGATTGCTTCAAGTTCTCGGCCCGAGCCGGCCAGACACTTACATTCGAAGTTTTCAGCGCTCGTTTGCAGGATAAGATTCACGACTTGCAAAAACACATCGACCCGCTGATTGCCTTGCTCGATTCCGACGGTCGCGAACTGGCCGCCAACGACGACTTCAACTTCGCCGACCCGCTCATCACTTTCAAGATTCCGAAGGACGGCACGTATTTTTTGCAAATCCGCGACGCCAAGTATGACGGCGACCCGCGTTGGGTGTATGCCGTTCGCGCGACCGACCGGCCGTTCGCCTCGCATCTGTTTCCGATGGCCGGCAATCCAGGGCAGGTCATTGAGGTAGAGCCAGTCGGCTCGGCCCGCCTCGCTCAGCCGAAGATTCAACTGAAAGTTCCGGATCGGCCGGGTCTGCACGAATTGCAACTCGTCGCCAGCGGCCGGAGCACCAACCCGGTGCCGTTCTACGTGACCGAGTTGCCGTGCATCACCGAACAGGAGCCAAATGACACTCCGGCCACGGCCAATCGCGTCACGGTTCCGTGCGCGATTAACGGCCGCATCGGCACGCGCCGCGACATGGACCATTTCGTGTTCACCGCGACGAAGGGTAAAGCCCTGAAACTGGAAGTGAAGGCCCGGCGCTTCAACACCGAGTTCCGTTCCAGCCTGGATTCGTTTGTGGAAGTGCTGTCGCCGACCGGGGCGGTGCTGGCGTCCAACGACGACGAGAACGGCAAGGACGCGGGCTTGGTGTTTACGCCGCCGGCAGACGGCGATTTCGTCGTGCGCCTGCGCGACCTCAACAGCAAAGGCGGCGACACGGCTGTTTATTGCCTGGAAATCAGCGAAGCAAAGCCGGGGTTCGGTTTGAGAGTTGATCCAGGCAAGGCGATGATCGGACCGGGATCGTCCATGCCGTGGTACGTGCAAGTTACGCGCAGCAACGGCTTTTCCGGGCCGGTCGATGTGGCGATCAACGGGTTGCCGGCGGGCGTGACGTGCACCGCGC
>JBGQCZ010000834.1:0-2624 GCA_041495645.1 Gemmataceae bacterium
CCCGGTCTCGACCCACCCTCCCTACAAGAGGCCATCCAAAATCTCGTGCAATCGTTGCTCGCCTTGCCGAAACCGCAAACCGATCTTCAGCGCCCACAGCGGCCGCCCGCCAAGCTCCTTGATCCGCAATTTCACCAGGTCCTTTTGCGTGGTCGCCACGACCACGTCCGCCGGCTGGCGTTCCGCCCATTGCTCCAAGTCTTCAACGTCCGCGCGCGAATAACGATGATGGTCGGGATAAACCCGTTGATCCGCAACCGTAAAACCCAGCCGCTCCAGCGATCGAAAAAACGCCAGCGGATTGCCGATGCCGCAAAAGGCTATGCCCTTTTTCACCTGGTCCAGCGCCACTCGTTGGCCTTCCGAATTCACCCACTCCAGCGGGCGATGTTCCGATTCCGCGATCGGGATGTTCGGGGCCAGCTTGGCGACGCGTTCGCGGATCGCGGTAATTTCGCTTTCCGTCGCCAGATCGCAACGGGTCACAATCACGGCATGGGCGCGCTTCAATTCTCGCGGCGATTCCCGCAACAGCCCGCGCGGCAACAAATAACCGTGCCCCCAAGGTTGCGTCGCGTCGATCAGCACCAAGTCAAGCGTCCGGGCCAGGCGGCGATGCTGAAAGCCGTCGTCGAGCACCAGCACGTCGCTTTCCAATTCCTCGACAGCCGTCTTCGCCAACTCGACCCGGTCGGCCCCGACCAGGTGCGGCACGTCGGGCAGGTTCTCTTCCAGCACGAGCGCTTCGTCGCTGGCCCCGCTCGTAGCGCCATAACCGCGACTCAAGATAGCGACCCGATGCCCGCGATCGCTCAGATACCGTGCGACATACTCGACGCACGGCGTTTTGCCGGTTCCGCCAACCGTCAGGTTCCCCACGCTGACGACCGGAACCGCCGCCTTCTCAATCGACTTCCACCCGCGATCGTAAAGCTGGTTCCTGGCCCACGCGCCCCAACCGTACGGCCAACTCGCCACCCGCAAACCCAAACGCTGCACGCCCGCAGCCAACCCGCGCTTCCGGCCGCTCACGAGTTCCAGGTATTGGGAAGCGGCGTGGTTCACATTGGGCGCTATGTTGGGCGCGAGAGTTTAGCCCGAATGAACGAAATGAGTCAATGTGGAAATCGCGCCCGGCTCGTCCGCGCGGTTACAGCTTCCGCCGGTTGTAGACTCGGCCACGAATCCGAATCGTGTCGGGATCGACCAACTCGACTTCCTCGTCTCTTGGCTCGCCCGCCCAATACGACTCGCCAGTGTGCATGATCCGCAACCGCACCACTGCCCCGTTCTCCGCGAGCGGCTCCCATCGGCAGTCGAAATTCCCGACGCCGCTCGATTCGCGCCCGGTGCCGTCAGAGTTAAGAGTCAGACTATGGGGCATCATAATACCGGAGGGCAGCGGCTCGCCTATCCACAAGCGGACCAAAGGATGTCCGTTCAAGTTCGGGCGGGCGAGGCCCCGTACAGCAACCGTTACGCCCGTCAGAAGTGCCACGCCCAAAACCAAATTGAAGATGTGTCGCTTTCGCATGATGAGCATCTCTTCAGCCAAACGAAAAGTTCATAGCCGGGGCGGCTGTTGAGAAAGTATAGCTTAACGCGAATGGCACTTTGAATTGACTTGCATTGGAACATTTGATCACTAAGTGGCAGTCCGTTTTTGCAAACGCCACGCTTGAGCCTGGTCCCGCCCTTCAGTTCTAATTCGTGCCATGCTAAACTTGTCAGGACGAGTCCGCTTATCGGCATGGGACGGGCGCTTTCATGTCCGCTTTGGCAATCGACTATTCGTACCGCTACCCGCGGCCGTCGGAGTTGGCGGCGGCGGACGCGGGATTCAAACTGCGTCTGGCCACGTGCGGCGGGGCGGAGGAGTCGCCGCATTTTTTCAAAGGCAAATTGCTGTTTCCCCGGCGCACGGCGGACATGCTGCGCAGTCTGATGACCATCGTTCAATCCCGCTTCTATGTTCCGCCCGCCATGCTCGCGCGCATCCTCGCATTGGCCGATCCCATTGTCACCAGCGGCGACGACATTCTGCGCTTCGAGGCCTTCTCAGCGTGTTGCAGCACGTACGCCCGCGTGGACTTGCTGGCGGCTTCGTTCGAGGGCGAACGGTTGGGGCGCGGCACGACGAATGTCGATTTCAACGCTCCGTTGCGTGCGGCGCTGGCGCGCGTTCGCGACGCCGACGAAGTAGCGGTCGCCGTCGGCACGGATGAGTTCGAACTTTCCCGCGCCGGCCAGTCGATTGTCGAGCGAAAAGTCGCGTTGCCGGTCCGCTGGCTCAAGGGCCTGGTGGAAGTTCAGGCGTATCAATCACGCATGAGCCGCTGCTGGGAGATTTCCGGCCTGGAAGCGCAGCGCTTCTTGCGCTCGCTGCCGCGGAGCCAAAGCTCGGCCACTGGACACGTCGCGCCGGCCGGCCGCGGATTGCGGCTCACCCAACTGGCCGGCAAGGACAGCCTGCGCGTCGGCGGATTGAGGCGGCTGCGCGTCCTGGAAGATCTGGTGCGGCATGCCCGCACGCTGCGCGTGTATCGGGACGCGGCGACCCAAGCCAGCGCCTGGGAACTCGATCTTGGCGAGGCACGCTTTCATCTGGTGCTCAGCCCCGAGGA
>JBGQCZ010000835.1:0-2618 GCA_041495645.1 Gemmataceae bacterium
CCGCCTCGAAGACAATGTCGCCGGTCCGCACCACTTCGCCGAAATGCATCGCCGGCACTTCGATCCGCGTGGGTCTTTCGACCTCCTCGATCCGGTCCAACGCCTTGCGGCGCGACTGCGCCTGTTTGGCTAATTGACCGTAATGCACGCGGCGGATGTACTCCTCTTGCTTCTCGATGAACTCCCGCTGCGATTCCCATTCCTTCAATTCGCGCTCGTAACGTTCCTGCCGCAAGCGCAAGTACTGTTTGTAATTGCCGGGATACGAAGTGATCCGCTTGCCATGCAGTTCAAACATCTTGGTCGTGACTTGATCGAGGAAATAGCGATCGTGGCTGACGATCAGCATCGCTTGCGGTTCGCTCACGAGATACGATTCGAGCCAGCGCGTGGCGTCGATGTCGAGATGGTTGCTCGGTTCGTCCAAGAGCAGGATGTCGGCGGAGGAAAGCAGCAACTTCGCCAGCAGCGCCCGGCGCTGCTGCCCGCCGCTGAAGGTGGACAACGGGCGATCGAATGTCTCTTGCTTGAAACCAAGCCCCTGCAACACTTCCTCGACCCGGTGATCGACGACGTAGGCATCGTTGTGATGCAGCAGTTCGTGGAGACGGTCATAACGGGCGGAGAGGGACTTGCGTTCGATTTCGCTGGCGGCATGGGCGAGCGCGTCGGCGGTTTTGACCATCTCCTCTTGCGCCGCGAGCAACTCGTCGAAAGCGCTCTTCGCTTCCTCAAAGAGCGTTCGGCCTTCGCTGAATTCGGCTTCCTGTTGCAGCAAACCGATGCGGGCGCCGGCGTGAAGCCGCACTTCGCCGTGATCGGGCGTGTCCAGCCCGGCCAGGATCTTCATCAGCGTGGTCTTGCCTGCGCCGTTCGGCCCGACCAACCCGACCCGTTCGCCGTGGAATAGCTCGAAGGAAACGCCCTCGAACAGCGGCCCGCGATCAAACGCACGCGAAAGATCCTCGCAGCTCATCAACAGCATCGGTTCATCCTACTGACCAATGAACCACCAATGAACCACCAATGACCAATGGACCGCCAATGGACCAACTATGGTCTTTTGGGTCAATGATCATTGGTGGTTCATTGGTCATTGGTGGTTCATTGGTCATTGGGTTCATTGGTCGAGGAAGCGGCGGATGGGCGCGGGGTCGGCACTTTCCTTGGCGGCCTTTTCGAAGAAGGTTCGGGCCTCCTTGCGGCGGCCGATGAACCAGAGTTGGTAGCCATAAATGAACTGAAGCACCGGATCGTCGGGATTGCGCTCGACGGCCTGTCGCAGCCGGTCCAAATCGTCGACGTGGTCGACGCCGCGCGGCCCGTAGAGTTCACGCGGGTTGAAGTTCGCCGTGGGCCAGTCGGGTTTTCGCTTCAAGCCAGCGACAACCTCCGCCGCGGCCTCACGGTACTTGCCGAGCGCGAACAATGTTTGCGCGAGCAGGAAATGGGCCCGGGCGTTTTCTGGATTTGCAGCAGCGGCCTGCCGGAAATGCTCAAAAGCCCGGCCGGGTTCGCCGGCGGCAAAAGCGTCCGTGCCGAGCTTTACTTGTCGTTCGGCTTCGGCCGGTTTTTCAGCGGCGGGCGGCGGCGCGATTAGAGGTGGGCGTTCACCCTTCGGCGGCAGCTCGACAACTTTCGCGGGCGGCGGCAGTGCCTGGCGCGGCGGCAGTTTTTTCAATCCGCCCGGTTGAGGTTTGATAACGATCACATCCTCGCGCTCTTCAAGCGGTGGAATTTGCGGAAACGTCGGCAGTTCAACTGACGGCGAGCTGGAGCGAACCGTAATCGTAGGCGAAATGATGATCGTCGCGGACGACCAACCGTACGGGCTGTAGAAAGCGCCGGGATAGCCGCGCATGTAGCCGGAAACCGTGAGATGCCGGCCCGAATAGTAACCCCGCGGAGGACCGCCAAAACCATTGTTCGGAAACGGCCCAAATCCGCCGGGAATGAATTGAGCAGACGCCGGCGATGCAACTCCGCCAAGCGCAATCAACAGGAAAACAACGAATCGGGCTCTCATGGCGCATCCTTTCGACGGGGAGACCAACCCGATTATCCATCCCGAGACTATGGCAAACAAGTGATAATTACGGTAGTGTCTCAGTTTGGTTTGTAGTGACCGCCTTTAGGCGGTGTCTTGCCGAAGCCCGCTAAAGCGGGTCACTACAAACTGATACACCACCAGAATTACCTTACCGTCAGAGGATTTGGCCCAAATTGCCGGCGGAACCGCGTCCGAGAAGTGGCCGATCCAATTCGTCCGCCGATCCGACGAAAAAATGAACTCCGTCCAACGACCCGGTAGACGGTTCCGCGCCGATCAACCCAGGCGGCTTCGGAACGGCGCCCATCCATGCTCGCCACTCGCGTTCGTTGCGTTGCCACTCGGCGGGCAGCATCCAAGCGAAAAACGCGGGCGAACTTCTTGCCCAGTCGGTTTCGTGGGGCGGCTTGTCAATTCGCGCGATGACGACGAACCCAATTTGTTCCGCCGCGAAAACGAGTTCCGGGCCCGGCAACGGCGTCAGGATGGCATCGATCCCCTGCCGCCGAAGTTCCGGCAATTCACTTGTCGTCAGGGTAGGACTATCCGCAACGCGAAGCACGAGTCG
>JBGQCZ010000836.1:0-2618 GCA_041495645.1 Gemmataceae bacterium
GATGGGCACTGCCCGAAGCTCCGTTCGCTTTGCCGGTCAGGATGGCATGCAGGTCGGCTGGTTCGCCCCGACTCCGGACGGCCGAGCCGCCTTCCGCGATCAGCTTACTACACCCAGCCGGTACAACTTTCTCCAAGGCGGCGTTTACCGGCTCAAGCTGAGCAGTATTCCCAAGCGTCCGAACCTGGAACTCTATCCGACGATCGAAGTCGTGCCGCAAAACCCGAAGACCAGCACGTTCCTCGCCCACAGCGCGATTCCGGTGAGCTTCACGGACGACGACTTCGAACAGGTCACTTCCGGGAATTTCGTGGTCAAGGTCATCTATCTGCCCGACCCCGCGTTCCAGGAACTGGCCACCGGCCTGCCGGATGAGGTGGTTTCGACCAAGCTCGAACCCGGCGTCGATCCCGTCCAGGAAGCCCAACGCCGCGGCAGCGTGCTGATGATCGTCCGCTTGGGCAACATCGATTTGGAAGCGCCCAACACGCCCGGCATGGACGCCGGCAACCCATACCTGCGGCCGCCAATGCCGATGGGACCGATGGGTCCCGGCCCGCGACCTGGTCCTGGTGGGCCGAACTTCCCGCCGCCGCCGGTGCCCAAGCCGCTCGGTGAGCTGCCGCTGCCCAAGCCGGCCGGCTCGGTCATCCTCCCATAATTGGTTCCCTATCGGGTCCTAATTCGTCAAAGCGGGGGGCTCAGGCCTCCCGCTCGTTTGTTTCCGGGGATTCGCGATGAATAGCCTGTTGCTGACCTTGTCGATGGCCGCCGCTGCTAGCGTACCGGCTCAGCCGCATGCAATGCCTCAGCCGCTCGCTCCCGTTCTCTACGTCAAGGTCATCGGCCCGGCCGGGATGAAGGTTACGTTTCATCCCGGTACACCCGGCGAACGCACGCTAACTGTTCCCGCCGTCGTTGGCCTGCGGCCCGGTTATCTTTACCGGCTCGCCCTCAGCGTTCCGCAAATGCCAAACGTCAAGCTCTATCCGACGCTCGAAGTTCGCGGCGCGCTCCAGACTACCGTCGCGCAAGCCATGCGGCATCCGGTCCCGATGCTCTTCCTTGACGACGAACTGCGACGCGTCGAACGCAACGGCTCGATGATCACGAAAGTCCATTACCTGGAAGATCCGGAGCAGGCCCCGCCGGTCGCCACCGCGCCCGATGAGCCGCTGCTCGTGGACGTGCCCAGCGATGCGGACCCGATTGAAGAAGCCCGCAGCAAAGGTCGGCCGATGGTCATCGTGCGCTTGGGCGAAAAAGAGCCCGGCCGCGACGAGTTGGTCCGCTTCGCCGTTCCGAATACGATCCTGTTTCCCGGCGAACAGCGGCTCCCATTGCCGCCCGTCCCGCCGCTCGTGCCCTGGCTTCACCTGCCGATCTATGACCCGATCGCCGGCGCCAAACGCACCGACGAGGAATGTCTGCCTGACGGCGGCGACGTCGGCCCGCGCATCGGTATCGGACCAGACGGCAAGATCGGCGGGTTCAACGCCAGCGACACCGCAATTGAATACTCGACCGAGAGCGGAAAGCGCCGCGTGGCCGTGTCGAATCGCGTTTGCGTTTTGGTGCCGCGCTTCGCCATCGCCCGCCAGGAGCTGGCGCCCGTCGGCAGCAAACTCGTCACCAGCGCGGGCGTAGCTTTGACTGCCAAAACCACCTCTGCCTTGAACCTGAAGCAAACGCCGATGGATAGCACTTCCAACTCCCATCTGGCAGCGACGGTGGCCAAACAGAATGCGAGCGGCATGCAGTCGCGCGTGAAGCTGCACACCCTGGAGAACCTGCAAGGAGTGCACATCATCGGTTCGGTGGCGGGCGTGAGGGTGGTCGGCAATGTGAAAGAGCCGGACGAGATCACGGCTTACCCATTCTGCGAGCCGATTTCATTGTTCAAATGGGCGGAGCCCAAGGAAGCCCAGGTCGGCGACATCGTCACGTTCTACCTTCGCTACAACAATCACACCAAGCAGTTCGTGGAAAACGTGGTCATTTCCGACAGCCTGACGGCGCGGCTCGAGTACATCCCCGGCTCGGCACGCTCCGATCGCGAAGCCGCCCTGACGGTCACACCCAACGAAGCCGGCTCGGTCATTCTCAGCTGGGAGATTTCGGGCAAGATCCCACCGGGCGAAAAGGGCGTCGTCGCGTTCCAGGCCAAAATTCGCTAGCCAAAACATTTTCTCTCAGCTGCTTGACATGGGCCGGTTGGTTGTTTACCGTCGAATGGTGGATCGTAGAACGGAATTCATTCCGTTCCGTTTCCGAATCCACTTTGACCGGGATGGACACCATGAACCGCCGCCCCTTTCGCTTTCTGCTCCGGGTCGAACGCCTCGAAGACCGCGATGCCCCTGTCGGACATGGTGACGCGCTGCTGGCAGGCATCAATGAGCCGCTTGCGGCTTTCCCCGAAAACGGCCCCCAGCTTACTTCGTTTCTGGGCGATAACCCATCACTCGACAATCAGTGGAGCCCACCCGCTCCGCGAGCTGATGACGCCGAAGCGCGGCGCGAGCCGAATCGGGTTCCCGCTTCCGAGCCCGTGACCGACGAAACCCCAAGCCATCCGCTCGACTCGCCGTTGGATTCCGCCGGCGCGCTGAAAGACC
>JBGQCZ010000837.1:0-2615 GCA_041495645.1 Gemmataceae bacterium
AAGGTCGATGTCCGCGCCGCCGCCAAGAATTGGGATGCCTAACCTGGTAAGCGCAGACGAGGTGTCGCGCGTGAGGGCAATTTCAGTTTGCAGCCAGATTCTGCCCTTGGAGTCGATCCCCGCACGCGCCGGCGAACCCGACATCTCAACCGGCGCCGCGCCGCTCACCAGCGCCAACCGTAGCGCATCGAGATCGGCGAAAAGGAGCGTCGACATGACTTCGGCTCGTGCGGAGGGCTGCGAAAGGATAGCACGAGCGGAGGTCAAATGTACTCAAGCCCGTTGCGCATCTCATCGGGTTCCAATAGTTCCCAAATGAGTTCCAAGCCTCGAATGATCTGGCCGATCGATCGGGTTTGCTGATGTCAATAGGCGATGCCAGGATGCGGTTCGCCTTGGGAATGAAGTCGGAGAAAGTCGGCGTCTTCGGTGAACATGACGCGGCTCTGTGCACGAATGTGATCGAGTTGTTCGAGGTCGGATGCGGATGTCAGGCCGGCTTCAGCCGTGGTGGTAACGTCGGCCCCCAAGCGGCGCATTCCGTCCGCCACGGCTGGGTCGACGTTTTCATCCAGATGGAAGCGAATCGTCCGGGGCATGGCGAGCGGCTAGCTTTTTCTGGAGGATGGAGGGAGACTTGGCCTTCAACTCATCGGCAAATTGCTCGTCGGCCGCAATCTGAGCCTGAATCATCTCGCGATGGTCGTGATAATAGGCCAACGCCGCGTGCACGTCGGCGAGCGTTAGCCCTGGGTAGGTTGCAACAATTTGATCGGGAGTCAGGCCGCCGCGTTCTTGCCAAAGCACCACATTCTGCACGGTAATGCGGTGCCCAATAATCCGCGGCTTCCCACCGCAGAGACCGGGTGTGATCTCGATATGCTCGGCAATTACCGGTATGGTTTTGCCAGGCGGTGAAGTAACCGTGCTGCTCATGTCGGAATTGTACCTTATTCGTTCACGTTGAGGAACACTACCATACCACTTTGGGATTCACAATTGTCTAGGAACACAATCGTGCCGCGAGGGCCGCGAACTACTCCGGAAGGCGGACATCTGCCGGTGATGTTGGCGGAAGTGCTGGCAGCGCTTGATCCGCGGCCGGGCCAGATCGCGGTCGATTGCACGCTCGGGCGCGGCGGGCATGCGGTCGAGTTGTTGCGGCACGTCGGACCGGAAGGCAAACTCGTCGGCTTCGATCTCGATCCGAACAATCTCGAACCGTCTCGCGAGCGCCTTTCGACGGTAGGATCGAACTTCGCGTTGCATCACGGAAACTTCGCGGCGATTGCTTCAGTCCTCGCGGTCGAGAATTCTCAAGCCGATGTAGTCCTCGCGGACCTCGGAATGTCCAGCATGCAAGTGGACGATGCCGGCCGGGGGTTTTCGTTCGCGCGCAACGGCCCGCTGGACATGCGTATGGACCCCACGCGCGGTCGCACCGCCGCGGAACTGCTCGCGACACTCCCAGTTGGGGAATTAGCCGAGGCGTTTCGCGAATTTGGCGATGAGCCGCAAGCGGAGGCCATTGCGGCAGCGATCGTTGCGGCCCGAAAGAAATCGCCGCCGCAAACAACACACGAATTGGCGAATCTGATTCGACAAGCCGCGCCGGCGAAGATTGTGCACGGTCCGGGCCAACCCACGCCGCGGCAACAGCAAATCCGCCCCACGGCTCGGGTGTTTCAGGCGCTGAGGATACTGGTCAATCGTGAAATGGCGAATCTCGATGCGTTGCTCCGCGCCTTACCTGGTTGTTTGAAACCCGGCGGGCGCGTTGCCATCATCAGCTTCCATAGCGGCGAGGATCGGCGCGTGAAGCAAGCGTTTCGCGACGGGCAGCGAGCGGGAATCTACGCGGAGGCGTCCGAGGAACCGATTCGCGCGAACGATCAGGAACGATACAGCAATCCACGGTCGCGCTCGGCAAAGCTGAGATGGGCCCGCAGAGTTTAACCGCGACGCGGAGTCTTCGGAGCGGAGCGCGCCGGCGGCCAAGAAATCTACTCTGCTGGCTGACGGAGCACTAGTCGCCGGTCGGCACGATGCCCGCGCCTTCGAACATCAGAATCGTAGCTCGCTCCGGCGCTCGCGTGCGGTGCACCACGCCCTTGGGCACCACGAAGCCCTGCTGCGGCTTTAGTTCCACCGTGCGATTCTCCAGGTCGATGAGAAAACTTCCTTCCAGCACGAAAAAAAACTCGTCCAGGTCGTCGTGCTTGTGCCAGTGATATTCGCCTTGCATCACGCCGAGGCGCACGACCGAGTCGTTCACCTTGCATAGCGTCTGGTTGTACCAGCGGTCGGTGCAAGCCGCGGCGAGCGCCGGCACATCGACGAGTTCGAGCGGGGCAAAGCGGATGTCGAGATGGGTCGCGTACGGGTAGGCCTTCGTTTCGGGCATGGTCTCACCTTATGTTTGCCGATGTCGTCCGAGTTGTCGATTCACACTGTACCGGCCGAGTCGCGCGGATCGCAAATGAATTTCGAGCATTGAACTAACCAGACTGGATCTCATAGTGGTGCTTCCACTCGAAATTAGTGGGTTTGATCCCTACCTCGGTTACGCGGGGAGGAGAGGAGGCCGAAGCGCAGCGAGGCGCCATGGACCAACC
>JBGQCZ010000838.1:0-2607 GCA_041495645.1 Gemmataceae bacterium
GATCAGCATCAACAACACCGACGACGGCACGATTCGCTTCTTCATGAACAACACGGTCAGCAGCCCGCAAGTGAAAGCCGTGTTGCAAAAGGCGTTGGAGTACAAGACGAAGGTCAATACGACGCGCCAGGAATTGAACAACGTCAACGAGCAACTGCGTATTATCACGGAAGACCAGGCTCGTTTGCGTGCCAATCTGCGCGAGATGCCGACCACCGCCGCGGCCTACAAGCGCTACATCGAGAAATTCGACAAACAGGAAACGGAGATCGAAACCCTCCGCGACCAGCAGAAGAAGTATCAGACGCAGGAATTGAAAGACCGCCAGGAAATGGATCGCTACCTGGCCAACATCGATGTGAAATGAGAATGAAGAATTAACCACGGAGAGCGCAGAGAAGACAATCGGATTGTTTTCTCTGCGTCTCTCTGCGCTCTCTGCGGTTAGTGTTCTTTTCGTGGCGCCACGTCGCCGACGTCAATCGCGCCGCCGGTCTTGGGCGTCACATCCTTTGCCGTGAACAATCTCGGCTGGTTTCGATCTTGGTAGCGAATGTTGTAAGTGAATCCGGGCACCAGGCGCGGGGCTTGGAAGCGGCCGTTGTCGTCGGTCTTGACGTGTACGGTCGGAGAGTATTCGTACCAGCCATCGCGGAGGTTGGGGGGCGGAACATAATGTCCAGTTCCGCCTTGATAATCGGCAACCCGCCCGCGTTTACCAACCGCCCGCTCACCGTCGCGGTTGGAACCGGTTTCACTTCAATCGGCTCCGGCGCATCGGCCTTCAGTTCAAACATCGCGCCCAGTTCTTTTTCGGGATGCAAGAACCCGATCGTCCGCGGTTGCTTCGGGTTCATTTGCCGCAAGACGAACTCGCTAGCCGGCAGCGGTCGCTCGCGCCATTGAGCCCAGGTCTGTTCCGCAAAGGTCAACACGCCGGTTAACGGGTTGCCGTCCGGATCGAGCAGCCGGCCCTTGATGGTTGCACCCGGGTCAAGTGAAATCACGCACGGCGAGCTCGGCTTCCCCGGCGCAATGTCAACCGCCGCGACACCGTTGTACGAAAGCAACGCGATGGCTGGCGAAGTGTAAACAAACATCTTACCGGGTTTCACGACATCCGCCGGTAATGTACGCTGATCTGCCGTCAGAAATCCGCCCCGTTGCACCGCGATCACGCCTTTTCCCGGCAGGCCGACGATGCGGAATGTGCCGTCGTCCTTGGAGAAGACTTGCGGATCGAAGCCGGCAGCGCGATCGAGGCCGGGCACCGCATCGCGATTCTTGTTGTCGGCCAATGGGGAATAGCCGATGGTGGCCGCCGCGACCGGCTCGTGCGTGCGTTCGTTGACCACTTTGCCCGTGATCCACTCGCCGTGAACGAGCTCGAAATTGCATTGCACCGGCAATTGATTGGCCGGCTTGCCGGCAGTGGCGACGCGCACGTGGTAGCACTGATCGCTGGCCGGAAAGGCTTTGAGTTCGTGCGATCCGGGCGGCAGGCCGTTCAGCCGATACCGTCCCTGCGCGTCGGTCTTGACGCTAAGGCGGTCGCGGCCATTCCGGGCGCGGATGGTCACGTCTGCGAGCGGCTTGCCGGTGGCCTTATCGGTGACCACGCGTTCGAACGGTTGCATGGGTGCGGAAGCATGCTCGAACGTCGCGCCATGCGGAAATCGTGATCAACGGAGCCGGAAATGTTCTGGGGTTCTTTGCAGCACTATGTGAGTACAGTAACTTTGACTAACGGCGCATTGGCCGATGCTTGTTTTTGAAGTCCTTGATCGAACGTGACGATTTCCGCAGTGCCTGATTTGGTCATTTGTTCCGCCAACGCAATGTAGAGACCATCCGCCGAATGGCTACAACCGAGCGACGCACGAATTCGTTCGGCTGGTGCGATCAGCGTAGACTCGCCGTCAAGTGGCGGCAGGATGTTCTCCACCAGCAGCTCAAGCGCACGGACCGCTATCGAATGATCCGATTGAGTGATTTTTGATTCCGTGAGCTTTCTGCAGAAAACGTAGAGCGATTCAGCGATCATCACGCCGGGAGCGTAGAACAAGCTCCCCCCGGAAGTGTGATACTCAAAGTATGCCTTGATTTTCTCGTACCGGCCTGCTTCTTTGGTGCAAAAAGCGATGACGGCATTTGCATCAAGGACGATCGCCTCGGGGCTAGTCGTTGGGTTGGCCATACATTGCCCCCGATCGAGCTTCTCGCAAGTACTCGTCCGTGTGTCCGGCCTTGGTCGGGTTCATTCCTTGGTGCAATTTTTCGATGCGAGCTAATGCGTTTCTCATTCCCAAATTGAATTGATCCCTATCGGCTTGTCGCCCAGCACCCGACGAATCAGTTTGCAACGCGACCACGTCCGCGTTCGACCACATTTGACCGTTTATGTCCAAAGTTAACGACATGAATCCCTCTGGCGCTCGCCCTCATTTTCTTACAGCTTCAAGAATGTTCTCTCCCAACCGCTTGCCGTCTCCCGAAAACTGAAAGATGTAATCTCCCGGCCCAGGAATTACCAGACACTGATAATGTACTGTCAGCATGGCCCAGTTATTGCGTTTGGGATTCCTGGGGTGCGGCTTTCCCATGAAC
>JBGQCZ010000839.1:0-2603 GCA_041495645.1 Gemmataceae bacterium
ATCGGGCCCCGGGATCGAATACTCCTGCCACATTTGCGCGTTGGCGACTTCGTCGCGAAACACTTCACCGCCGCGAAGAATCCCGGCCAGACCGTAATAGTCCGCCGCCAGAATCGGGTCGAATTTGTGATCGTGGCAGCGAGCGCACGACAGGGTGAGGCCCAACATCGCACGGCCGATCACGTCGATTTGATCGTCCACGACGTCCATGCGAACTTGCTCTTTGTCAGTCTCGGCAAGTGCCTTCGGCCCGATCATGTAGAAGCCAGTAGCAATGATTCGCCGCGACGATTCGGTGGAATCCTTTGAAGTCGGCAACAGGTCGCCGGCCAACTGTTCGATCAGGAATTGATCGTACGGCAAATCGCGATTGAAGGCGTCCGACACATAATCGCGGTAGCGCCAGGCGTAGCGCATCACCGAGTTGGAATCATTGGCCGTGGATTCCGCGTAACGAACAACGTCTAGCCAATGCCGGCCCCAGCGCTCGCCGTAATGCGGGCCGGCGAGCAATCGATCCACGACTTTCGCGAAGGCGTCGGGAGATTGGTCATTCAAAAACGCGTCGATCTCTTGCGGGGTCGGCGGCAGGCCGATGAGATCGAAGGTGATGCGGCGTAGCAGCGTGCGCTTATTGGCAGGCGGCGCGATGGGTGTCTTGATCGATGAGAACGCGTCAATCGGGTTGACGAATCGGTAGTCGTGAACGGCGGGAATCGGCGGGCGCTTGACAGGTTGAAAGGCCCAATGCGTTGCCGACGGCGCGGCAAGGACTGGCGAACCAATGAGCAGCGCGACAACAATTCGAGCCGAGTTCCACATGGAGAGTTCGCTGGTATGCGCGAGCGCGAAACGTAAACAGAGAAAACGTAAACCGGCGGGATTGCATTGAGTTTAACCGCGAACGCGTCGTTGTCAACAAATCAATGCATTCTCTGCGCCCTCCGCGCCCTCTGCGGTGAAATTCTTTCTTTCACCGCAGAGGGCGCGGAGGGCGCAGAGAGAGCCGCAACGGGTTTGCATTTTTCGCCCATTCTCGCTACCGTGTCGGAATAATCACCGAGGTTGCCGCCATGCCTGCCGAGCCATTGGCCAAAGTCGCCGTGCAGTTGCGTCCGCAAGATAATGTCGCCGTCGCCGCCAAGCACTTGGCTCAAGGGGCCGAGATTGAATTTGGCGGTAAGACCGTCGTTCTCGATCGCCGCGTCGGCATGGGACACAAGTTCGCGTTGACGGCGATTCCCGATGGCCAGCCAGTGCTGAAATACGGCCAGATCATCGGCTTCGCGCTTGGGGAGATCAAGCCCGGGCAGCATGTTCACGTCCACAATGTGCGGGCCGATGCCTTCGAGCGCGACTACGCCTTTTGCCGCGACCTCCCCCCTGCCCCGGCGAAAGCCGAACCGCGTTTTTTCATGGGCTACGACCGCGGCGCCGACCGGCCCGAACATTTGCGCTACGGCACGCGCAATTACATCGCCATCATCAGCACCGTGAACTGTTCGGCCAGCACCAGCAAGTACATCGTCGAGCGAATCAAGGCACGCGGTTTACTGAATGGATTTGCGAATATCGACGGCGTGGTGCCGATCGTGCACAAACAAGGCTGCGCGATGCAATACGACGGGCCCGACCACAATCAACTTGACCGCACCCTCGCCGGCTTCGCCAAGCATCCGAACGTGGGCGCGTACATCTTGATTGGGCTTGGCTGCGAAACCGGCACGGCCTTGCATCTGATCGAGCATCAAGGCCTGGTGCAGCTCAACGGCAAGAAGCAATCGCCGCTAGTGCTGAGCATTCAGGAGTGCGGCGGAATCGGCAAGACGGTCGAAGCCGGCGTGAAGGCCGTGGCCGAAATGCTGCCTCGCGTCAACGACGTGAAGCGCACGCGATTGCCGGCTTCGCACTTGATCCTCGGCACCAATTGCGGCGGGTCCGACGGCAATAGCGGGGTGACCGCGAATCCAGCGCTGGGCGTTGCGTCCGACATGCTGGTCGCACAGGGCGGCACGTCGATCCTCGCGGAGACGCCGGAGATTTACGGCGCGGAGCATTTGTTGACGCGACGGGCCGTCACCCGCGAAGTGGGTGAAAAGTTGGTCGAGCGGATCAAGTGGTGGGAATGGTACACGGGCATTTTCAATGCGGAGATCAATAACAACCCGTCGCCAGGCAACAAGGAAGGCGGGTTGACGACGATTTACGAGAAATCGCTCGGCGCGATCGCCAAGGGCGGGAGCACGGCGCTCGTCGATGTCGTGCATTATGCCGAGCCGGTGCGAGCCAAGGGCTTCGTGGTCATGGACACGCCGGGTTATGACCCGGTGAGCATGACCGGGATTGTGGCTGGCGGAGCGAACGTGTTAGTCTTCACGACCGGCCGCGGGAGCGTCTTCGGTTGCAAACCGGCGCCATCGATCAAAGTCGCCACCAACACGCCGCTTTACGAGCATATGATCGACGACATGGATATCAACGCGGGCGTGATTTTGACCGGGACGCCGGTGGAACAGGTGGGGCGACAGATTTTCGAAGAGATCATCGAGGTGGCGAGCGGGAAGAAGACCAAGAGCGAAATCAACGGCGTGGGTGAAGAAGAA
>JBGQCZ010000840.1:0-2585 GCA_041495645.1 Gemmataceae bacterium
ACGCGGAATTCGCCCGCCGCTTCATCCCCGCGGCCCTGTTTGACGCCTCGCTTACGCTTCGGGTTGGTATCGATACCAACCCGAAGCGTAAGCGAGGCGTCAAACAGGGCCGCGGGGATGAAGCGGCGGGCGAATTCCGCGTCGGAAATAGCGCCGAGTGCCTTGTCCAACTCGGCGACTCCGTCGGGATCAAGAATCCGCGCCGGTCCATAGCCGACGTCCTCGTCGCCGACGGTCGCGCCGCCCGTGGCAAGAAAATTGAGCGGCGACACGCCTTCCCAGGCGGTCCCCGTCAGGACGAAGTGAAGACCGTGCCAACTCTTTTCGAGCGAGAGCCCGACGCCCGAGCCCATGAGCGATTCGTACAACTCGTGGACCTTAGCCGGGTCGCCGAGCACCTGCCGGGCAGACGCGGCCGGCACGATGAACAGCTCGCAGATCATGCTCATTTTGCGATTCCCTGTAACGATGCTAGAATAAGAACCAACAAAACGCGGAGAGCCCGACATGACCACCAAACAAACGACGAAAGATGCGGCCATCCCGCTGCCGCCGCGCCCCTCGAAAACTGTTGCAGAGCTGGCCGCCGAACAGGGCGTGCAGCTACCGCAAAACCTCGATCGGCTCTTGGGGGCCGGCGCTCAACTCTGGGACACTGACGCGGAATTCGACGAGTTTCTCGGCTGGCTCAACGATCCCAAACGAAAGGATGCATGATCGTGGCGGTCCGAGTCGTGGATACAAACGTGTTCTCGTTTGTTCTGCGTGGCCGTCCTCTGGCCCAGAAATACATCCCTCACTTATCCGGACACAGCTTGGCCGTTTCGTTCATGACCGTCGCCGAGTTGTACGAATGGGGAATCTTGCGCGGCTGGAGCCCCGCGCGATGGGCTGCCTTGCAATCCATGTTGTCCGGATACGTCGTCTTGCCAGCCGACGACAACACCTGCCGGCGCTGGGCAATTGTGCGAGACAACCGGCGCGGCCAACCCATTGCCGTCGATGACGCCTGGATCGGCGCCGCGGCTCTAACCCAAAACGCGGAACTCGTCACGCACAATCCCAGCGATTTCCAAGGCATCGCCGGCCTGACGGTCATTTCAGAAGCGCCATGACTTGCGTCGCCGACGGTCGCGCCGCCCGTGGCGAGACGCCTTCCCAGGCGGTCCCCGTCAGGACGAAGTGAAGCCCGTGCCAACTCTTTTCGAGCGAGAGCCCGGCGCCCGACCCCATGAGCGAATCGTACAACTCGTGAACCTTCGCCGGGTCGTCGAGCACCTGCCGAGCCGCCGCGGCCGGCACGATGAAGAGTTCGCAGATCATGCCCATGCGTTTCCTCCTCGCGACGAGGTGCGGTTTGTTTTCAGTCTCGCCCTGTCAACCGACAAAAGGACATCGCCTTCCGCCACCAACTGTGCAGAGCCGGCGGTCGGGTTCGGCTTTCCAATGACTCCAACAATCGCGTCGCGGATGGGACCAGCTTTGACAAATCCTCATCAGCTACCTCGCTGATGTGCGGATGGCTTTTGATCGGGAGCCAGCAGAGCGATTCAGAAACAGCATTGAACTCTGCAAGGTATTCCTTCTCCACGGGCGTTAGCAGCGCAATTACTTCAGGCTCCTTGAGAGTCCAAACCAAATCCATCCAACGATGAAAGACAGCCGAGTCTGAAAAGCCCTCCATTTGCTGGCGCGTCACGGCCCGGCTCTCGGGGTGAACGAGGAAATGCAACGGAAAACACGGTCCGACAAGAGCACGTTTTTGTTCGGAGTTAAGCTTCATGTTTGCCGCCAAAACACCCAGCGGATCCCCCGGCTGTTAATCCCGGTCCCCCAAGTGGAATACGAAAGCCCAACCATCCTGATGGACTGGCGCGGGTGGAGTCAATACCTCCCCGGACTCGATCATTCGGCGCACCTCTGGCACGTTCAAAAAGGTAGCGCGGTTTCCCAGCCAGATCGTGTAGGCCTGTAACACGGCAGCAGTCGGCGAGTGGCTGATCCTGGCGTCAAATGGTTCGGACCACCGGCGTTGCCCTTCCGGGAGACTGCATTCCACCCGGCCCGATGCTCGAATCTCAAGTGTGCTCATTTGCTCAATCCGGCACTCATATGAGCCATTAAGCCAAACCCAATCGTCGGACGACATTCCCAAACGCAAGTCAAGATGGTGATACAACAAACGGCAAACCCGGTCGCAAATCGCCTCGGTTTCCACTTCTTTTGCCGGGTCGTCACCAGCTTCACAGGCACGTTGATACTGGCGCACCGCAGCAGCGACTTCCCATTCCTGACGATCAAGCTGTGCCGCATTGTAAGCGTCTTCGTCCATCGTGAGCCTCTCTATCCGCCCTGGTTCACCTCGTTAGCGTACTCCGTTTTGCTTCCTAATGATGTTATTTGCGGTTTGCTGATTTGCGCTGATGCGCCGACAACCGAGCGCGCGCGAGCCGTTGGTTGACCGGCCGATCGGCGGGCGCATCCTGGAGGACGCAAACGATCACTTTGCCGAGCGCCAGGGCAACGCGATAGAGAGTTTCCAGAGTCGGATTGCCGTGGCTGCCGGTTTCCAATTTGGAAAGGGC
>JBGQCZ010000841.1:0-2568 GCA_041495645.1 Gemmataceae bacterium
GGAAAAGCGGCATCGCCGTCACCGCCGGGACTTGAGTCTTGTCGAACTTGGTGAAGAAGACGGGAAATACCCTGGGAGGGATGAAGGTCCCTCGTTCGCCCTGCGACTTTATGAAACCCAACATGAGGCAATCCCCGCTGCGCTTGGGCAAGACTTGAGCGATATCGAACGGCAGGTCTTGTACCTCATGAAAGCGCGAGAAAGGCGGACGATTCGATATGCACAAGTCATGGGAATTGCCGATCAGCCGACGTCACAACAGAAACGCGAAGTGAAACGGATCAAGGATCGTTTAAACAAGCGACTTGAGCGAGCCAAGGGAGGGCCCCATGAATCATCTTGAAAGACTCGCTGAGCGGGTTGTCAACGATCCATTGTTCCTCGCTTTCGCGCTTTCCCTTTTTGCTAAGAGCGAACAACTCGACGACAAAGCCTTGGCCATCAAACTGGGTTGCACGCGTGAGAATCTGGCGATGATCCGGTTGTGTCGATTTCCCGAGCTTGATCCAATGGCGTTTTCGCGCGACATCGACTTGATCGCAGCGAGGTTTGGTGCGGACCCCAGCGCGCTGGGGCAAGCCGTTCGACGTGGGCAAGTGCTGGCGAAGTTTCGAGCGGCCGATGTGCCAGAACGAGGCACGTTGCTGGCGGCTCGCGAAGATGATCGCAATGAGAATCAACCGTGAACGTACCGCTCTGGGTAACTGGTTTGGCCAACTCATTCTGGGAAATGGCCGGCGCGATTGAGTCATTTCCGCGGCAACTGCGCAGTCCGATTACCCGCAGCCTTCCTATTTCGATCGTCGACTTGTCATCCTTGCGTGTCGCTGGCATGCTCGAATGGCTCAGGCGACAGCATGTTGAGCACCAACTTGCTTTGCCCGACCAATCTTTGCATGCCTGCCTTGTCGCTTTCGTCGGTCACGGTTTCATGTTCGTCAATGCCGACGATCCGGCTGACGAGCAACGCTTTTCAATTGCCCACGAACTGGCCCACTTCTTACGTGACTACTGGTTTCCTCGGAAGCAAGCGCGCGAGCAACTCGGCCCACAGATAATTGAAGTTTTTGACGGTCGCCGACCGCCAAGCGCGCCAGAACGGCTCCATGCCCTAGTCCGAAATGTCGCAGTCGGATTCCATATCCATCTGTTGTCTTTCGACGCCGATCCCGTCGCGAAGGCACAGCTAGTGGCCGAGATCGAGTTAGACGCCGATCGACTGGCTTACGAACTCCTGGCGCCGGCCGCTACAGTTGCGGCCAAAGCATCTGACTGTGCGATGGCGATGGATGTTCTGAAGAAGGTCTTTGGACTTCCATCGCAACATGCGGCGGCGTATGCTGCAGAGCTATTTCCACAACTCCCAACCACGAATCCGTTAGTCGAACGATTGTTTCGAAAGAACTTGTCGCACTTCGACACGGAACGCGGGAACTAACCGGGAGGGCGATCGATGGCCGACGGTAACCCGATCTTTCAGCGCCAAGCCTCGGCCGACGTGTCACTACCGACGCTCCAAGAAACGGCTTCGAATAGTTCCGAATTTCGCCAGGCGTTCGGCGAGGAATTGCAGAGCGTTCTCGACGTTTCCACATGGCGGCCTGGCGGCGACCTGACCGATGAATACCAGCGCGTTGAACGGGAAGTCCGCGATGCGATTGTCGCGGAGGACGAAATCCAGCATCGCACTCGAGAGCATCTCTTTGCGAAATTGTCCGACCCCAGAACGGCCGTGCCGCAAGGAGGAGTCTATGCGGCGAATTTGAAGCTTTTGCCGCTCATTCATCGTGGATTGTTGTTCAACGGCGGTGTCGAGTGCTGCGATGGAACCATTCACACTCATGACACCCTGCCGCTCACCATTCATCAAATTGGCGTCTCGTTGGTTTCTTATCGAGGCGATCAAGGCACGTGGCAGCACCGGTTGTTTCGCCGCGATCTTCGCCAAAGAGGCGGTGACCCGGTGGATGAAATTATGCAGGCCCTGGAACGCCGCGCCCAGCGCTCCGCTCTGAATCACGAATCGGGTGCCGATTCCCTCGGTGAATTAGCTCGTAAGGCCGTGATGGCTTATGCCGAACGAGCGATTCTGGTTCGTCGTTCGAGCGCCGTATGGCGAATGGGGCATGGCAACCCGATCACCTACGAGCTTCTGACCGGCGCGGGAATGATGGACTTCATGGTCACAGCGACGCAAACCTTGCGCGCGCTGATCCAACAACACAAGAAGTTTGTTTTCGTGGCGAGCGAGCCTAGAGACCGAATCCTATTGACGATCGGTCAGGCGCTTGGGCCAATGCAATACGCCATCGTTTCAACCTTGGACGAGCAACTTCGTACGTGGCTTCATCAATTGCGATTCAAGGCCGGTGTGACAGAGAAGTTAGACTGGGACGGTGAGTCGATTTCGCCTTCGGCCTGGATTCCGCGTTTTCTGGACCGCGTTGCCACGCAGGTCGTCGTCGGGGTCTTTCGCGCGTCGCCAACTGCGCCGGCCCAGGTTTTTTACGCTCACCCAGATCATGCTCATGTTGCCGCGCACATCGTGTTGGCAGACAGCATGCTGCA
>JBGQCZ010000842.1:0-2568 GCA_041495645.1 Gemmataceae bacterium
AAAATTGATCGGTTCCTCGAAAAGAGGTCGATCAAAATCCATCTGGAGAAGTTTCGCGACCATAACGTTCGAAAACTCGAAAACTTTCACAGGCTCTGAGTCTTCGAAGCCCCGGTTTGCGTTACGTCTTGCGCCGGGGCTTCGAAGACTCAGCCCCGGCCACGCGAGGAAGATTCAGCCGCGTTCGGTCATTTCTTCGGCCGGTATTTCACCGTGTTCGGAGTCTCGTCCGGCGGTTTTTCGTACGGAAGCGATCTTAGGAATGCCACCAAATCGTCGATCTCCTCTTTCTTCAAGTGGCTCGTTTTGCCGTGCTTGTCGTCGGCGTTGAACTTCGTCAGAACCCCGTCGAGCGAAGCGGCCTTGCCGTGGTGCAAGTATGAAGTGAGCCGGTAAACGCCGAGGAGCGTGGGCGTGTCGTAAGCCGGGCCCATCTTTTCCCCGGGATCGAGTTTGCCGGTGCCCACGTCGTGCACGTCGCGTTTGCTCAAGTTGCTATCGGAGTAATATGGGCCGGAATGACACGAAGCGCACTTCGTTTCTGCGGAGAAGAAGAGCTTTTTGCCGCGTTCGGCGGATTCGCTCAATTTGCCGGGCGCCGGAATGTGCGGCGAAAGCGTGAAATCGAAGGCGTTCGAATAGATCGCCAAGGCGTCGAGATCCTTCGACACTCCGGACAGGTCTTGGCTCAATTCGGTCGGCTCGTTCACTTTCTTCGGCTTGAGCGGAATGTTGCATAGACCGCGGCCGCGCATGAGCGGACCGCGAATCGTGTATTCGAAGTCCTGCACTTCGTCGCGATCGGCCGACCAGTGGATCGGATGCGTATGGGCCATGCCCAAGAATCCCGTGGTGCGGCGCAAGCCTTCGGGGTTTTTCCAAACGCGGCCGTCGTGTCCGCCGTCCGGATGACACGACGAGCAGGAAACCCAGCGTTGGCTGCTCATCGGCTGCTTGGCGGAGTTGAACAGAATCTTGCCACGCACCCATTCCGGCGTCTTCGGCGGTGCGCAAGTCTTGACCGAAGTCTGGAACCGCAACTCGGCCGAATAAATGCTCACGCTGAAATCCATCGTGTTGTAAACGTACACGGTCTTGCTGTCGGGGCTGACGCGCACAGCACGCGGATTCTGACCTAGCTGAATCGGGAAGTTGACGCGTTCAATCTCTTTGTAGTCGTCGTCGATGACCATCGACACATTCATGTCATCGGTGCCAGCGTAGAGCGTGTAGATTCGCTTACCGTCGGGCGAAATAGCGGCTTCCCAGGGGTTAGTGCAGACGTAGACGCCGTTGAACGTGTCCATGGCGAACGACTTGCGCCGGCGGGCGGATCGGTCGGCATCCAGATCGTAGATTGTGAGATGCGGCGCAATCGCCCCGCGCGCGGAGATGACATTCACATTCGAACGCGTGTGCGACAAATACGCCTTGGGCCGCCGCGGGTGGAGCACGACATTCCGGCACAGGTTATCGCTTTCCAGTCCCGTCCAGCTATCCACAACCTTGCCCGAAGCCAAATCGATCGCGTGCAAGTTCGCCGTAAAGAACTCGGTGACGTACAGGCGCGATTCGTCGGACGACAACGCGATCCCGCGAACGAATTTCCCCGCCGGCAGCTTGCGCACGACTTTTCGCGCTTCGAGATCGATTTCGCTGACGATCCCCGGATAATCGTGCGTCACCCACGCCCGCTTGCCGGCCTTGTCCGCCACGATTCCGTAGGGTTCGTGATCGACTTCCAACGATTGAACGACCTTGCCTGCCTCGGCATCGAAAATCGCGACTCGATTGTCGTGATAAACGGTCGCGGCCGCAAGCGGGCCGTTGCCGATCCAGGTCACGCCTTCGGGTTTTTCTCCGACGCTTATCTCGCGGAGTTTCACGCGCTTGACCGCATCAATCACGGTAACAGTGCCGTTGTCCGGGTTGGCGACGAGCAGGCGCGTTCCGTCCGGTGAAACATCCATGAGGCTGTTGGATTTTCCGGCCATTGCCGGCGACAGAGATGCGAGAAAGACTGTGACGGAAACGAACATCAGTCGACAACGCATGAACGGCTTCTCCTTCGGCGGCGGGCGGTAATGAGTAATATATGGGACGTCTGCAAGTCGAACGCCATTCGCGCGACGAGTCGAAATTCCCGGTGGGCGGACTGGCCCGAATTGCTTAGGAAAGATATCGGCCGTTTGATTTTCAACCACACAGAGGTGCATCCATGGAACTACAAGTCAACGCGATCACGTTTAAGGGCAATCCGATTTCGCTGATTGGGTCCAAGGTCAAAGTGGGCGACGCGGCGCCGGATTTCGATTGCGTGTCGCAATCGCTGGAAGTGATTCGCCTGGGCAAGACTCCCGCCAAGGCCCGGCTGTTCAGCGTGGTGCCATCGCTGGACACCGGCGTGTGCAGCGCGCAGACCAAGAAGTTCAACGAAGGCATCGCGTCCTTGGGGGACAAGGCGGCGTGCTACACGGTTAGCCTCGATCTGCCATTCGCGCAAGCGCGGTTTTGTACGGCCGAGAGTATCAAGAACATGCAAACGTTGTCGGACGTGCGCGACGGCTC
>JBGQCZ010000843.1:0-2566 GCA_041495645.1 Gemmataceae bacterium
CCTCGACAAGCGCATCAAGCACGACATCGAAATCGTCATCGATCGCCTCGTCAACGAAGCGAAAGGCCGCACACGCCTCGCTGAAGCCGTCGAGCAAGCTCTGACGTTGGCCGAAGGATCGCTCATCATCTCTGTGGAAACCAGCGATTCCGCTTCGATCGAAGGTGACAAGTCCGATAAGGCGAAGTTTGAAGACGTGCTGTTTTCCGCCCATTACGCCTGTCTGCATTGTGGCCGCAGTTACGAACCGCCCAGCCCGCAGATGTTCAGCTTCAACAATCCGCTCGGCATGTGCCCCGATTGCGACGGGCTCGGAACGATGTACACGTTCGACCCGGACTTGTTGATACCCGACCATTCGAAGAGCTTCTACGACGGCGCGATTCCGTTGGTCGGGCCGATGAAAGGCATGGGCCGCTGGCGCAAGCATATTTACGAAGGCGTTGGGAAGTCGTTCGGCATCGATCTCACGACTCCATGGGGCGATTTGCCGGCGGAACATCAGAACCTGCTTATCAACGGCGCTGGCGAAAAGCCCGTCACGTACGAATGGAAGATGCGCAAGGGCGTGTGGAAGCATGGCGGGAAATGGGAAGGGATTGTGCCGCAATTGCTGTCAAGCTTCAAGAAGACGGCGGCGGGCCCGCGGCGCTTGCAACTCGAAAAATACATGCGTCAGGTTCGCTGCCCGAATTGCCGCGGCCGGCGGTTGAATCCGCAAGCGCGGGCGGTGCAGGTCGGCGGCAAAACCCTGATCGAAGTTGAGGGCGAGACGATCGGCGAAATGGCGGACTGGTTCAGCGACGGCGGCCCGCTGGTCAAGAAGTTCGAACCGATCCAACGCCAGATCGCCGCCGAACTGCTGAAGGAAATCCGCGCTCGAGTGAAGTTTCTGCTCGACGTCGGCCTGCATTATCTCACGCTGGATCGCCCAGCGCCCACGCTTTCCGGCGGCGAGGCTCAGCGCATTCGCTTGGCCGGCCAGATCGGCTCAGGCTTGGTCGGCGTGTTGTACATTCTCGACGAACCCAGCATCGGTCTGCATCCGCGCGACAACGATCGCCTGCTGCGCAGCCTCGAACGCCTGCGCGACATGGGCAACACCGTGCTGGTCGTGGAGCACGATGAAGACACGATGCGGGCGGCCGATTACATCGTGGATTTCGGGCCGGGACCGGGAGTTCGCGGCGGCGAGGTCGTCGCCGAAGGCAAGTTCGGCGACGTGGTCAAGAACCCGAAGAGCCTGACGGGCCAATATCTTGCGGGTAGCAAGAAGATCGAAGTCCCCGAGAAGCGGCGTAAACCGAACGGCCATGCGCTCAAGATCTTTGGGGCCAAGAGACACAACCTCAAGAACGTCAACGTCGAGATTCCGCTCGGTGCATTCGTCTGCGTCACGGGCGTAAGCGGATCGGGAAAAAGCTCGCTCATCAACGACATCCTTCTCGAAGGGTTACGGCAAGCCAACAGCGGGTTTCAAAGCGACGAGGAGGCAAACGACGAGGCGGAAGTCGAAGGCGAAATTCGCGATCCGGCGTCGGAGATTCGCGAGCAATTCGATCGCATCGAAGGTCACAAGCACATCGACAAGGTGATTGCCATCGATCAATCGCCGATCGGCCGCACGCCCCGCAGTAACCCGGTCACTTACATCAAGGTCTTCGACGAGATTCGCTCGCTCTACGCCCAGGTTTCGGACGCGAAGGTCCGCGGTTATCAGCCCGGAAGATTTAGCTTCAACAAACCCGGCGGGCGTTGCGAGGCCTGCGAAGGCAACGGCTCGAACCGGCTCGAAATGGATTTCCTCGCCGACGTATGGGTGACGTGCCCTGTTTGCGAGGGCCGGCGTTTCAACCGCGAAACGTTGCAAGTCCGCTATCGCGGCAAGAACATTCGCGACGTGCTCGAAATGGATATTCAGGAATCGCTGGTTCATTTCGAGCATGTGCCGAAAGTGCTGGCGATGTTACAAACATTGCACGACGTGGGCATGGATTACGTCAAGCTCGGGCAGCCCTCCCCTACCCTTTCCGGCGGCGAAGCCCAGCGCATCAAGTTAGCCCGGCAATTGTGTCGCAAGAGCACCGGCAAAACGCTGTACGTGCTCGATGAACCGACGACGGGTTTGCATTTCGAGGACATTCGCAATCTGCTCAAGGTGCTGCACGGCTTCGTCGAAGCTGGCAACACGGTGGTCGTGATTGAGCACAACTTGGATGTGATCAAGACGGCGGATTGGATTATCGATCTTGGTCCGGAGGGCGGGGCCGAGGGCGGGCGAGTTGTTGCGGTGGGAACGCCGGAACAAGTGGCAAAGAAAGACGCGTCGCATACGGGTCAGGCCTTACGATCAGTTTTGGGTATTGGTTCGCCTTCAAAACACAATGTCAACGGCGCGACGGTGCGAGCGCGAAACGACAAGCGGGTTGGGAAGATCACGCATCTGGAAGTGCATGGGGCTTGCGAACACAACCTGAAAAACATCTCTTTGAAAATGCCGCGCGAGGCCATGACGGTCTGTTGCGGGCCGAGCGGATCGGGAAAGAGTTCGCTCGCGTTGGATACG
>JBGQCZ010000844.1:0-2564 GCA_041495645.1 Gemmataceae bacterium
AGGTCAGAAGTCAGAGGTCAGGATTTGACCCCTGACTCCTGGCTCCTGACTCCTGAAATTGAGCCGGAGCGATACGAACTGCACGACGGCGTCGATTTCGATTGGGAACATAGCCGGCGTGAGTTCTTCCGCATCGCGGGGGCCGGGCTCATCGTCGCGTTGCTGGTGGACCGGCTCGAAGCCCAGCAACCGCCGCGACGGCCGGGCGGCGGACAGGGGCCGCAAGACATCGGCGCTTGGCTGCATATCGGCGAAGACGGCAAGATCACGGTCTACACCGGAAAAGTCGAAGTCGGTCAGAACATTCGCACGTCGCTCACGCAGGTCGTCGCCGAGGAACTGCGTACCCCGGTCGAGCGCATCCATTTGTTGATGGCCGACACACAACTCACGCCATTCGATGCGGGCACGTTCGGCAGCGGGACTTCGCCGCGCATGGCGCCGCAACTGCGCCGCGCTGCCGCCGCGGCCCGCGAAGTGTTGCTCGACATGGCCGCCGAGCAAGGCAATGTCAAACGCGATTCGCTCGTCGTGCAAGACGGCAAAGTGATCGATTCGCAGTCGAAGAAGTCGTTCGAGTTCGGTCAATTGACCAAGGGCAAGAAGATCGCCAAAGCAATCGGGCAAAACGTCGGCACGACCCCGCCCGAGAAATGGAAAATCGCGGGCACTTCAGTGCCGAAGGTCGACGGCCGGGCGTTCGTCACCGGTGGGCACAAGTACACTTCGGACGTGAAGCGGCCGGGCATGTTATTCGGTAAAGTGTTGCGGCCGGCTAGCTTGAAGGCGTCTTTGGTTTCCGCCGATACCAGCGCCGCGGACGCCATGCCCGATGTGAAAGTGGTTCGCAACGGCGATTTCATTGGCGTCGTCGCACCCACTGAATACGCCGCGGCCCAAGGCGTGGCCGCCATCAAGGCCGAGTGGAAGTCCACGCCGCAACCGTCGAGCGAGGAGCTATTCAAATACCTGAAAGAACATCCCGGCGGCGGACGGGGAGGCGGATTTGGCGGCGGAGCCGGCAGGAATCGCGGTTCGATCGCCGATGGGTTGAAGGCCGCGGATCACAAGATTCAGGCGACTTACACGATCGCGTACATCGCCCATGCGCCCTTGGAACCAAGAGCGGCGGTCGCCGAGTGGATCGATGGCAGCGTGACGGTCTGGACCGGCACGCAGGTTCCGTTCCGCGTGAAGGGCGAGGTTGCGAGTGCCGTCGGTGTAGCGCAGGACAAGGTGCGCATCATCGTGCCGGACACGGGTTCGGGTTACGGCGGAAAGCACAACGGCGAGGCAGCCGTCGAAGCGGCCAAGCTCGCGAAGGCAGCAGGAAAACCGGTGACGTTGGTTTGGACCCGCGAGGAGGAATTCACGTGGGCCTATTTCCGACCGGCAGGCGTGATCGAAGTGAATGCCGGTGTCGCCAAGGATGGCACGCTCACCGCTTGGGAATTCCACAACTACAACTCCGGCGCGTCGGCGATTCAATCGCTGTACGAGTCGCCGAACAAGCGCATCGAGTTCCACGGGACTGAATCGCCATTGCGGCAGGGCTCCTATCGAGCACTGGCGGCGACGGCAAACCACTTCGCGCGCGAATCGCACATGGATGACCTGGCTCACGCGGTCAAGATGGACCCGCTGGAATTCCGGCTCAAGAACTTGAAGGATGCGCGGCTGCGGGCGGTGCTGGAAGCGGCTGCCAAGCAATTTGGCTGGGGCAAGAGCAAGGCCGAGGCGGGCCACGGCTTCGGCATTGCCGGCGGAACGGAAAAAGGCAGCTTCGTCGCCACGTGCGCCGAGGTCGCGGCCGATGCCACGACGGGGCGCGTCAAAGTGATTCGCGCCGTGACCGCCTTCGAATGTGGAGCGATTCTGAATCCCGATCATTTGAAGAGTCAGATCGAAGGCGCGGTCGTGATGGGCTTGGGCGGAGCGTTGTTTGAAGCGATCCACTTCGCGAACGGCAAGATTCTCAACGCGCGCTTTTCCGATTACCGTGTGCCGCGCTTCGCCGATACGCCGATCCTAGAAACCGTCCTGCTCGATCGCACGGACCTGCCGTCGGCGGGCGCCGGCGAAACGCCGATCGTGGCGATCGCGCCGGCGGTGGGCAACGCCATTTTCGCGGCCACGGGCATTCGCCTGCGTTCGCTGCCAATGGTTCCGGACGGACTCAAAGTCGCCGAAAAGAAGAGATAAACGATTCGAATGGCAAGAATTGCCGTCGTTGCGGACTCTGCTCGTTGTTCCGCTTGCAACGACGGCATCGAGAATCGGTTTGCCAATCAATACAGCGACGAATTTGGTTGTCGCGCCCGCAACGGCGAACGGAAAAAACGTGTCATATTTGCCCGTCGGCGATCGACGCTGGAAAAGACTCCACACACAAATTCACGAGGAATGCAATGCGTCAGCAACCCAATCTTGGCCAAAAGTTAGCGCTCGAGCGGTTAGAAGATCGCACGGTTTTGAGCGGCACAGTCACGGCCCAGTTGTCCGGCGGCATCCTGACCGTTACCGGCGACGCCAATAACAATGCGATCAAGGTCTTTCAAACCGGC
>JBGQCZ010000845.1:0-2563 GCA_041495645.1 Gemmataceae bacterium
CGACACCACCACCACCACCACCACTTTCCCAACTAACTTTTTGAGGGCTTCGGGGGCGTGTAATAACATTCGCTGGATTCAATGGTTACGTCAAGAACATGATCAAAGCGCGCACGGCCGAAAGTTTGGTTTAGTTTGGTTCCATGGGACGACTGAGGTTCAAACAGACCTGCTCCAGCCGGTTGCCGTCTTCGCCGGGCGAGCGCGAAGCCTGAACTGGCGCCAAGTCATGGCGATTTTTTTCCGGCGAGTGGGTATAGGGTCGGTTGGTTCGTTTCGTCGGTCCCGGCAGGATGCGATCATGGCCGAAAACTCGTCCCCCACGGCTCCGAAATTACCGCGACTCCGCCGATTGCGATTGCGGCTGATTCTGGTCTCGGTTGCCCTGGTTGCGCTAATTGCCTTTGCCCCACAGATTGTGGCGAAGACCGCTCTTCGGTCGATGCTGATCAATCGAGCTGCCGGGGACGTTCGCGGTTCGGTACTTGTTGGTGGCGCCAACTTCTCCTGGTGGTCGCAACCGGAGTTGCGCGACGTGGAATTGCGGGACGAGAAGGGCCAACTGATCCTCTCGACGCCGCGAGTTCAAATCGGACGCACGTTGTTGGGACTGATTCTGAATCATGCCGACTTGGGAACCATCACCGTCGAACAACCCACGGTCGAACTCAATTGCGCGGGCGACGAAACCAATGTGGAAAAAGCGTTGGCCAAGTACATCGACGGCCCGGCGGCGACCACGCCGACTCGTACGGCCGTTCGAGTGGAACTGAGTCGGGGCAAGCTCGCTCTGCACGACGAGGACACAAGACGGAATTGGACCGCGAACGAGGTGTTTGGCTCAGTGGTGGTGCCGGCCGAGCGCAAACAACCGATCCGGTTGGAGTGCGAAGGGGAAGTTGCGGACGAAAAAGCGGCGGGCAGGTTGCAGATGACGTTGGCGTTTCGAACCGGGCGGCCGAGCGGGCCGGGTTCGGCGCCGCAATTCAACGGCGAGTTTCACGCCGAGCGTTGCGCGATGGGACCGATCGGCGCGATCCTGCGTCGCTTCGAACCCGGTTTGAATCTCGACGGGCGCGTCAGCGGCCAACTCACGATTGTCTGGAACGACGAAAACCCGGATGCACCGGTACTTGGCGTGACCGGAAATGTCACGGGCCAAGCGCTGACGCTGGCCGCGGCGCGGATGGGGACCGATCACTTGCAACTGGCCACGCTCGAAATGCCGTGTGATCTGCTCGTTCAGGGCGGGAAGATCGTGTCGCAAAAGACGCGGCTGAAGTGCGACCTGGGCGAGGTGAGCCTTGCGGGCACCTTCGACATGTCGCAAGACCCGTTCGCGGTCCTGCGGCAGCCGGGAATTCAAGTTGCGGGCGAACTGGATCTGGCGCGATTAGCTAACATGCTGCCCAATGTGTTGATGATGCAGAAGGGGACGCGGATCGACTCGGGCCGGTTGACGCTCAATGTTCGCAGCCTGGCCGACGGCGGCGACGTGGTGTGGGACGGGCGGGCGTTTGCGGTGGACCTGCGCGGCCAGCACGAAGGGCAGGCGGTCGCCTGGGAAAACCCGGTGTCGCTGGAGTTCGCCGCGAGGCAGGGAATCAACGCGCTGCCACGCATCGACAAATTCAAATTGACGTCCGAATTTGGGCGGCTGGAGGCGTCGGGAACCGAGGAGAAACTGACATTTGGCGGCAATCTCGATTTGGGACTACTGGTGAGCAAAGCGGGGCAGTTTGTGGATTTCAACGGCGCGCAACCTTCGGGACAGGCGTCGGGGACGATCACGATCGAGCGCGACGCGAAGGGCGGGTTTACGTTGGACGGGAAGGGGCAGGTATTGAACCTCGCCGTCACGCTCGGCGGCTCGACGCTGCGCGAGCCGAACATGCAGGTGCGGCTGAACGGCAGCGGGCGAATCAGCAACTCCACTTATCGGCTCGAGACGGGCGGGTTGCATTTGAACGTGGGCAGCGAAGGACTGGATGTCGACTTGCTTGAGCCGATTCCTCACTTAAGCGCTACGGAAGGCGGTTATTTCAAGGCAGCGTTGCGGGGCGATCTGAACCGCTGGCGTGGTTGGGTCGGGCAACTTGTGGAAGTGCCGGCGGTTTGGCAGGTGGGCGGGATGGCCACCGCCTCCGCCCGAGTTCGCATGAATGCCAAAGTGATCGAGGCCGATTCCCTTGTCGCGACCGTGAAAGACGCTCGGTTCAAGGGCGCCGGGATGAACATCGAGGAACCGCAATTCGCGCTGGAGCCGACCTCGGTGAAATGGCAGCGCGATGCCGGCAAGATCGAATTGACGGACGCGAAACTCTCCTCGCCGGCGGTGACCGTGAAGGTTTCAACTCTGACGGCAGACATCGGCAAGGACAAGCCGTTTGCGATCAGCGGGCGCGGCAGCGTGCAGGGGCAAGTTGCGAGATTGCAACGCTGGTTGCCAACGCTCACGACCGAACCGCTCGCGGGCACGTTCGACGGGCCGTTTCAGATTCAAACAAGGCTGGGCAAGACGGGCGGCAACGCGGAATTGAACATCCGCTCGTTCGTGGTCGGC
>JBGQCZ010000846.1:0-2561 GCA_041495645.1 Gemmataceae bacterium
AGAGCATGACCGCATCGGTGCCGTCGAAAATGGCGTTCGCCACGTCGCTGGCCTCGGCGCGGGTCGGGCGCGGGTTTTGGCGCATCGAATCGAGCATGTCGGTAGCAGTGATGACCGGCTTGCCGGCGCGGCGGGCCTGCTGAATCAGCCGCTTTTGCACCACCGGCACGCGTTCGAGCGGAATCTCGACACCGAGATCGCCGCGAGCCACCATGACGCCGTCGAAGGCGGCGATGATTTCTTCCGCGTGCTCGACTGCTTCCGGTCGTTCCATTTTCGCCAGAACGGGAACATTCAATCCCAATGCCTTGGCTGCTTGGCGCAGTTCGGCCGCGGCCGTGGCCTGGCGAACGAACGACATCGCGATCCAATCCACTCCCGCCTGCGCCGCAACCTTCAACGCCTGGCGATCGCGCTCGGTCAAGGCCGGGATCCTGAGCGGCGTGTCCGGGAGGTTGAGCCCCTTGTTCGGCAGCAACGTGCCGCCGACTTTCACCCGCGCGATCACGCACTGCTCGTGCCGGCGAACGGCGATCAATTGCAACCGCCCGTCGTCGAGCAGAATGCGCTGGCCGGCAATGACCTCGCTCACGCATTCCGGTTCCGTGACAACGAGATCAGCCGCCACGCCCGCTGCGCACGCGAGCGAGACTTCGCTTCCCTCGGGCAGTTCCTTCGCGGCCGGCAAGCGTACGCGTAATTTTGGGCCGGGAAGATCGGCCAGCACGGCGACGGGTTTGCCCAGGCGGCGGGCGGCATCGCGAACGGAGGCGATGCGACGCAGTTGCTCATCCGGCTCGCCGTGCGAAAAGTTGACGCGCACCACGTCGACGCCGGCCGCCAGCAGCCGGTCCAAGACCTCGGGCCTATCCGTGGCGGGGCCCAACGTGGCGACGATGCGCGTGCGCCTCTCCATTGCATTACTCCGTTCATTTACGCCGTGTATGATAGTGGCATACGAAACCAAACGTCGAACGGCTGTTGACGACATGCCGCAACGCGCAGTAACCGCGATTTGGGTCGTGCTGGTGGCCGGGGCAATTTTCGTCCCGATCCTGGCGCAGTCCACGACCCTCGGCGACGATCAATTGCGTCTGGCGATTCGCGTCGCGCTCGTGTTCTATTTCGCCGCGTGCCTGGGGATGCTGCGAATCACGCGCGAGAACTGGCGGGCGGCGGGAAGCGATGTCCGAATCGTCCGCTTGCTATGGTCGTTGGGATGGATGGCTTATGTCATTCACGTGCTCCTGGCGTTCCACCACGCGCATCAATGGTCGCACGCCAATGCGATGGCCCATACTCAAGAGGCGAGCGGGTTTGACGCGGGAATCTTCGTTACTCACCTATTCACGCTGCTGTGGCTTACCGATGTGGCATTTTGGTGGCTGCGACCGGAGCGCTATGTCAATCGGCCCGCTTGGATCGGCTTCGCTTTGCACGGGTTCATGGCCTTCATCATTTTCAATGGCACGGTCATTTACGAATCCGGTCCGATTCGCTGGGCCGGGGCCGCCATGTTCTTGTTGCTGGCCGTCGTTCTTGCGACCCGCTCGATCGTGACTGGCTCATCTAAATCCGTCGCCCCAAACCGGCTACCGTCATGAAATCCATTTCGCGCTTCGTGACCTTGCCATCGACGTGCGGCTATCTGCCGGAACAACAGTGGCAGCTCGAATACGAGATGGTCGCTTCGATGACGCCCCAGGAATACCTGGAGCGGATGCGGTCCGGCTGGCGGCGGTTTGGCTACACGATGTTCCGTCCGCGTTGCCCGGCTTGTACTGCTTGCCGGACGCTGCGCGTGCTTGCCGATCGATTCCGGCCCAATCGCAGCCAGCGCCGGGCACGGCGACTGAATGAGAACGCGGTGCGCCTGGAAGTGGGCCCGCCCTCGGTGAATCGCAACAAACTCGATCTATACGATCGCTATCACGCGTTCCAAGCCGAGAACAAGGAGTGGCCGTTGCACGCGCCCAAGGACGTGGAAGACTTCGCACTCTCGTATGTCGAAAACCCGTTTCCCGTCCTCGAATTCTGTTACTACCTCGGGGATCGCCTCGTCTCGGTCGGTTACGTCGATGAACTCCCCGGTGCATTGTCCGCCATTTATTGCTTCTATGACCCGGATGAACGGCATCGCTCGTTGGGCACGTGGAACGTCATGAGTGTGATCGATGCGGCTGTGTTGAGCGGAATCCCCCACGTCTATATGGGCTATTTCGTCGCGGGCTGCCCGTCATTGGAGTACAAGGCGAACTTCGTGCCGAACCAGATCCGCGACCCGAGCGGCCGCTGGCTCGATTTTCGCGGTTGATTGACATTCACGCTCTGGAATGGACTCCGGCCTTTTCTTGGCTGCGACGTTTGACATCGAATCGCCCATCGGGTAGAAGGGAACTTAGTCCGTTCCATTTCCGCACCCTCTCCAACCTGGATGGACCATCATGAAACGCCGCCCCTTTCGCTTTCCGCTCTGGGTCGAACGCCTCGAAGACCGCGATGCTCCCAACTCGCTGCTGGCCATCGACGATGTGCTCAATGGCCCGCTGCCGTCCGAAGCG
>JBGQCZ010000847.1:0-2545 GCA_041495645.1 Gemmataceae bacterium
TGCACTTAGCGCCCGAGTACATACCGATGCGGATCGACTTCCCGTCTCAGGATTTCAAGATCCTCGACGCACGGCTCGGCGGTCGTGCCAATCGACTCGGCCACTTCCAGCTCGAAGCTCGTCGCCGCTTTCACCTGCTCCAGCTTAACGCCGGGATGCAGGCTCAGCACCTGCATGCGCTTGTTGTGCGGATGATAACCCAGCACGGCCAGATCGGTGACGACGCGATACGGCCCGGAATTGGGCGGCAAGCCCGCCGCCTCGCGCGCTCCTGGCCCGGTGAGAAATCCCGGCGTGGTCAGAAAATCCAGCTTCGGTACGAACTTACGCGGATCGTGCTTGGTGACCACCAGCGTTCGCCAGCAGAATGAGCCGAGGTCGCAGGCCCCGCCGCTGCCGGGCAACCGCACCTTGGGCTTCGCGTAATCGTCGCCGATCATTGTGGAATTCAAATTGCCGTACGGGTCGATCTGCGCCCCGCCCAAAAACGTGTAATCGACCATACCGCGCTGGCAAAACTGCATGATCTCGGCCATGCTCGTGGCCATCAGGCCGCGATGAAACGTGCGCGAATCGCCGACGCTTATCGGCATCGTCGGCAGAATGGGCGCGATGCCGCCGGCCTCGAACAGTACGGTGAGGTTTGGAGCATGCGTGCGCTGAGCGAGCATGGCCACGGCACACGGAATCCCCGTGCCGACGACGGCCAGCTTGCCATCCTCGAGCGCCCGCGATGCGGAACAGATCATCAATTCGATCGGGTTGTAGGTCATCTACTACTCATGCCTCTTCTCCGCCGCATGTTTCTGTTCCACCCGCGAATTGTCACCGTCCCGCGTCCAACAGCAGCTCCTGCCGCCGCAACTCCTGCATCCGAGGCAAGCCCCCGCATTTCAGCAGATAATCGTTGAAATCCGCGACGCCAAACAGGTATTCATTCACGAACTTGCGAAACGATTCGAGATCCTTCTCCACGTCCAGCCACATGCGAATATGGTCCTCATCGCTGAAATACTCGCCGGGCATGTTGCCTGGAAAGCTGCCGAAAGGCACTTCGCAGACGGCATCGACGCAAAAGAACGGGATCGCCGTGCGGGCAGGGTCGTGGCGAATTTCTTCGTTGGGAATCAGGCGTTCACACGTGATGATCAAGCGCTTGGCGGCGCGCGCGAGTTCGAGATCGGCGACGGTGGTGCCGCCGATGCGGCAATTGCCAAAACGATCGGACTCGTGAACGTGAATGGCCGCCACGTCCGGCGACAGCGCCGGCAAGGCGACCAGCTTTTCGCCGGTAAATGGGCAATCGATGATACGAGCGGCGCTACGGCGCAGCGTGTCGGTGCCGAGCATGGTTCGCGTCGGCAGGAAAGGCACTCCCATCGCCGCGGCCTGCAATCGCACCGCCAGCGCGTAATTGGTCCATTCCGTGAGCTGTACGTTGCCCGATTCAATGACGCGCCGAGAATGCGGCGAAAGTCCGCGCGCTTCCAGCCCGACAATGTACGCGCTATCGACCTTCGCCAGCGTTTGCCCCCGCCCAAGAAGATTACCCGCCGCGAGGATTTGAAAGTCGTGCGTGGCGGTATGCCCGGCGAAGCTCAGATTCTGTTTGCCTTGGCGGACGATTTCGTGACAGACGGCCGTGGGAATGCGGTTGCAGCCAAAACCGCCGATGGCCAAATAATCGCTGTCGCGGACCAGGCGCGAAACCGCGTCGTGAACCGTCGTGACTTTGTCGGTCATGCCGCGCGGCTTGGCGGCGAATGCCTCGCGGGCCCGGTTGGACGACGGGTCGGAAAAGAGCACGCCGATGGGTTGAGTGGTGGCATTCATCAAAGTTGAGAATGATGGATGCGCCGCGCGGAGTCAAGCATTTCGTGGAGACAAGATTGTCTTCACCGCGTCAGCGGTTCTCGAATTCGCGGAGAAGTTGTTTGAAACGGGGATCGCGGCGGATGCCTTCCAGATCGCGGTCCTGCTTCATGTAGCGGAAGTCGCGATAGCCTAATTCGACTGCACGGCGAAGCGTCTTGATGGCCTGCTCGGGCTGTTTCAACAATGCGTAGCTGCAGGCCAGATTGTAGAACGCCATGTAATCCGCGGGTCGAAGCTGGATCAGCCGTTGATCCACCGCCATGCCGTCCTCGTAGCGGCCCTTTAGGGTCAGATTGTTGGCATGGGCGCGGAGCACATCGACATAGTGCGGAGCGTGCTCGAGCACACCGGTGAAGAAATCCAGCTCGAAATCGAGCTGACTTCGTTCCGACAACTGGGCCAGCGTTGCGCCGGCCGCACTCGACGGATCGTCGCTGGGACGCTTGCTCGATGTGGACATGAAATCTCCCGCTGACGGCCTTGGGGCGGGGCAACGGCTGAGAGCCTAACGTGCCCGGCTCTCTGTGGAGTATACCCCTACCGACCTTCGAACGCAAAGGGAGTCAGGCATGGTTAGTGTCTCAGTTTGGGAGGGCGGGGCGCCAGCCCCGCCAGGGTAGTAGGCGCGGCCGGGGCCACGCCCACCCAAAAAGTGACCCAAAACAAGAAA
>JBGQCZ010000848.1:0-2545 GCA_041495645.1 Gemmataceae bacterium
CCGCGCAAGCGCTCGCGGATGCCAATGGGATGTCTGCCATCGACCGCACTCGCTTCGGCATTTACCTGGGTAATGGCGAGGGACAAAGCGAGTTCGACCAATTGATCGCCATTATCGGTGCGTCGGCCTTTCCCGATCGGCCGGCGGTCGAGCCGTCAAAGTTCTTTGAGTTGGCACTCGAGCGACTTAACCCAGAACGGGAATACGAATTGGAGATGCACACGACGGCGGGACACGTCGCGGAACAATTCGAATTACTTGGCCCCAATTTCTCGTGTTTGACAGCCTGCGCGGCCAGCAGCCAAGCGATCGGCGAAGCGACGGAACTCATTCGGCACGGTGACGCCGATTTGATGCTCGCGGGCGGCGCCCACAGCATGATTCATCCGTTCGGCGTAACCGGTTTCAATCGGCTCACGGCGCTCTCAACCCGCAATGAAGCTCCTCAGAAGGCATCGCGCCCATTCGACTTGAATCGCGACGGCTTCGTTTTGGGCGAAGGCTCCGGGATGGTTGTGCTTGAAGAACTCGAACACGCCAGGCGACGCGGCGCAGCCATTTACGCGGAGATCGGCGGTTACGGCTCGACCGCCGATGCCTACCGCACCACCGATAGCCCTCCGGACGGCCACGGCGCGATCGCGGCCATCAGGTGGGCTCTTCAGGACAGTGGACTGGCAATCAGCGACATCGGGTACATTAACGCTCACGGTACCAGTACCGAAGTAAACGATCGGGTTGAGACGCTTGCGATCAAGCAGGTATTCGGTGAGCGGGCCCGCCATGTGCCTGTATCGAGCAACAAGAGCATGATGGGACATCTAATCGCGGCCGCCGGTGCCGTCGAACTGATCATCAGCGTGATGACGATTCGCCGCGGGGTGATCCCACCGACAATCAACTACGAAACACCGGACCCGGTTTGCGATCTCGACTATGTCCCCAATACGGCCCGTGAGCAACGCGTCGATCACGTGCTGAGCAATAGCTTCGGCTTTGGGGGACAGAACGTCTCACTCATTGTCAGTCGGTTTAAGGAATAACGCGCTTGCCGCTTTGTGAGGTTTGCCGTGGAGTGGATCTGGATCGGCGTCGGCGTGCTGCTAGGCCTGCCGCTGCTGGTCGTAGCGGTCCTCTTCATTTTGATGATCCACCTCCGCTTTCGCTACATCGCGTTTCTCGAGCGCGTCTTTGAAGAAATCCCCTACTTCAATGTGCCGCGCGGCCAACCTCGTCCCGACGCCGAGGACGTCTCCTTTGAGACGGCCGACGGCCTGATCTTGCGAGGCTGCTATTTCAAAACGATTGCACCACGAAAAGGAATCGTCCTATTCGCACCCGAATATGGCGCAAACCGTTGGTCGTGTTCGGACTATTGCGATCATTTGCTCGAATTCGGCTACGACGTTTTTTCCTACGAACCTCGCAACCACAACGAAAGCGACAAGGAACCGAAATTGGAGGCGATGCACTGGTCGATGGATCGCGACGTGACCGACATCCAGGCGGCGCTCGCGTATCTGAAATCGCGGCCGGACTTCGACCCGCGCGGCGTCGGCTTGTTCGGCGTCAGCAAGGGCGCCGGGGCCGGCCTCCTCGCCGCGGTGATTGAACCCGCGATCCGCTGTGCCGTAACGGACGGCATGTTCGCCGCGTGTACGACCATCGTGCCGTACATGCGGCACTGGATCACGATCTACAACAGAAGTTACTTCGTTCAGGGCTTGCTGCCTTCTTGGTACTACGCGATTCTGGCGAAGTGGGCCGTCTGGCGCGTTGGCAAACGTCGCGGCGTTCGGTTTCTTCATTTGGAACCTGCGTTGCACCGCTTTTCCAGGCCTCTGCTGATGATTCATGGACAAAAGGACAAATACATTCGGGCCGATATGGCCTTGAGCCTCTTTGAACTCGCTCGTGAACCAAAAGAGTTTTGGCTCATTCCCGATGCGAATCACAACCAAGGGTTGCAGGTTGCCGGCGACGAATATCGCCGGCGCGTCCGCGAGTTCTTCGACAAACACTTGGGTGCATAAGCCGCTTGCGGCTGTGCGTGTTCATGCTTCGAATTGCCTTCGTACGCACTGTTGGCAAACTGATTGGTTGGCCCATTCGTCGGCGGCTGTGGGCGTTTTATCGCGATTGCGAAAATCCGCAGGCGATTCAGGAAGAGATCCTGCGGCAAACGATTGCGCTTCAGTCCGATACGCAGTTTGGCCGCGATCATGGCTTCGCCGGCATTCGCAATGTCGCGGATTTTCGCCGCCAGGTGCCAGTCGCTCCCTATGAATACGTCCAGCCCTACATCGAAAAGGTGCAGAAGGGCAACACGCAAGCGCTGCTGGCGGACGACGCCGTCCATATGTTCGCGCTCACCAGCGGCACGACCGCGGCCCGCAAATTCATCCCAGTCACGTCTCGTTACCTAGCCCATTACCGCCGCGGCTGGAATCTTTGGGGCCTCAAGGCGATGCGCGATCATCGCGACGTGTCGCTGCGGCCCATCGTGCAACTAGTCGGCGACCCAGAGGAGTTTCACACCGAAGCG
>JBGQCZ010000849.1:0-2531 GCA_041495645.1 Gemmataceae bacterium
CCGCGAATTTCTTGATGTTGACCGAGCCCTTATGGCGGGATTCCTCGTGGTGCAACGCGGCGACAAAAGCTTGCTTGTCTTCCGTGATTGCGCGAAGTTCGTCTTTGTCTTGAACCGCCTGTTCGATCTTGGTGATTAGCTCTGCCAGCGGTCGCGAGTCGGGAAACGTATGCTCGATGACCAGCAACGTGCCGCCGAGCAGTGCGAAGCCGGCAAACGACGCCAGGAACGGCTCCCTAGTGCGATCGTCGGCGTCCGAGAATCCCGTCTGCTGAGCCAGCATGAGAACGAAGAGGAACGTGACGATGATGGCGCCCGCGTAGATGATGATCGTCGCAGCCATCAGAAATGGCGCGCCTTGAAGCAGGAACAAACCGCATACATTCAGCACAACCAGAGCGAAGCTGATCGCGGCCCGCGCCGGGTTGCGTTGCGTTACCATCAATCCGCCACCGAGAATGGCGAGGCCGGAAAAGGCGTAGAACAGGAATTGTTCGGCGATCGGCGCTCCGTCGGTTCGCGTCAACCAGACGCCGGCCAAGACGATTGCGAACAATCCCGCCGCCGAACCCGCCACGACATAGCGATTGCGCGGCTTTGGCAGCAAGTAGTAAAGTGCCATCACCGCCAGAATCAGCGGCAGGGCGACGCGCCACGGGATGGCAAGGTCGAAATTGGCGTTGGCTATCGTCATCGATCTCGTGCTCGCGTTGCGATCTATTGTTTCGGCGATTCCGACGCCACGCTCAAACGGCCGCCGCTGGTTCGAACCGGATCCTTCCCGCCCGGGGCAGCCGTCTGGTCGAACACACTCAGCAGTTTTTCCTTGTCGAAGATCATCTGCTCTCGGCTCAAACCCGTGAGGTCGTACAGCGACGTCAATTCAATCGCATCGACCGGGCACGCCTCTTCGCACATCCCGCAGTAAATACAGCGCAGTTCGTCGATCACGAATGTTTCCGGATACTTCTCGCGGTCCGGCCAGGGCGACGGCGCTGCTACGATGTCGATGCAATGGGCGGGGCAGGCCGTCGCGCACATGTAGCAGGCCACGCACTTCACGCGCTGATTCTCATCGCGGTTTAGTCGGTGCACGCCACGGTAATTCGGCGGCAGGTCCGGCTTCACTTCCGGATATTGCTCGGTGACTTTCTTGCGGAACATGTGGCCGACCGTGGTCGCCAACCCGGCCGCGACCGAGCGAATGTACAAATGATCGAAGAGGCTGAGCTTCGGCTCTTCGACCCACTTCACGTCTTGTTCCGCGATTGGCATGACAATCTCACTCAATTCAAGATCATTTCGACCGGGGCATGTATGTTGCCTGTCTTTCGAACGACATCGGGCGGCGGGCGCTTCGAAGCAAAAATCGCGGCCACCGTAATCAGCAGCAACGACATGCCGGTGAGCGCGATCAGCGGCGCTTCAAATTCGCGAAGCGTCATCACGCAAACCAAGTGGATGGTTGCCAACGGAATCAGCAGTTTCCAGGCGATCCCCATCAATTGATCGAACCGAAATCGCGGCAGCGTCCAGCGGACGATCACGAAAAACACGATGAAGAACGACGCCTTGGCCGTGATAACAACGAACTTCACCAGCCCGAAAAACCAACCGTCTCCATTGGTCAAGAATGGCAAATGCCAGCCGCCGAAAAACATGACCGATACCAAATAGCTGGTCGTGATCATGTGCGTGTATTCGCCGAGGAAGAACAGCCCGAACTTGATGCTGCTGTATTCCGTGTGGTACCCGCCCACGAGTTCCTGCTCGGCCTCCGGCAAATCGAAAGGCAACCGATTGCACTCGGCGAAGATGCTGATGAGAAACATCAGGAACGCGAGCGGCTGATAAATCACGTTCCAGCCGTGTTTCGTTTGCCAGTCGATGATCGTTTCCAGATTCAGCGAGCCCGAGTACAACACCACGCCGAGAATCGAAAGCCCGAGCGGGATTTCGTAGCTGATGATTTGCGCGCTGGACCGGAGCGAACCGAGCATGCTGTATTTGCTGTTCGACGACCAGCCGCCGAGGATAATCCCGTACACCGCGAGGCTGGAGATTGAAAACGTCCACAAGATGCCGATATCCACGCCAGGCGCAATGACAAACTGGTAGTCTTCCGGGTGAGCGGGATTGGTCGGGCCAAACGGCACGATCGCGAACGCGAGCAGGGCCGTGCCCGCAGCGATGGCCGGCGCTAGCACAAAGAAAATCTTGTCAACGTGGCTGGGGATGATGTCTTCCTTGAAGAACATCTTAGCGCCGTCCACGATCGGCTGGAGCAGTCCCCATGGGCCGACGCGGTTCGGCCCGTGCCGGTCCTGAATCCACGCCGAGACTTTGCGCTCGACGAGAATCAGGTAGGCCACCACGTGCAAAATGATCAATAGCACGACGATGATCGTGACAATCGTGGCTATTGGACTAAACGGCGTCATAATGATCCCAAGCGAATTCCCAACCCGCCAAGGTCCATGGCGAGCGGCGCGAAAAACGGCACTTCCTGGGCCATCTCGTGGCGAATGGCC
>JBGQCZ010000850.1:0-2526 GCA_041495645.1 Gemmataceae bacterium
AGAACGAGTGCTCGGCGCCGCATAAGGCCTCCTTGCCCGTGGCGATTGCTTCAAACTCGCTCCAGGGTAGAAGCGGCTGCGAAAAAAAACAAGCCGAGCCAATTTCCGAAGTGGTTATTTCCCGCCCGATTTGAACAGCTTGCCCAGGCTCACGCGCACTGTCTTGGTATTGCCGGCTTTGACCAGTGCGGCGCCGGCCTTCTCGAGCAGTTCTTTCTCGAGAGATGGTTTGACCTGTTTGATGGTTTCTTTGAGCGCTTCGCCGAGGACCTTTGCGCCGTCGCCGCCGAGGCCGGCGATGTGCATTACATCCAGTCCCGAATAACTCAGTTCCGCGTTTGTCACGCGGAGTTTCAAGATCAAGTCTGGCAGCCAACTCTTGGTACTCTCCACTTTGACCGTCATTTCGCAGCGAAGAGCAGCCCACACCTTGGCCCGGGCTTTGGTGGACCCGCTGTAAAGGCGCAGGCCGCGTCGCCAAATCTCCTGTTGGAAATCGAACTGGGCATCGAATCCGACCAGCAAGTCGAAAGTCGTTCGCGAATCCAATTGCACGATGTTGCGAACTTCGACCTTCAGCGTTTCGTCCGGGTTGAGCGCGGTGACGCGGTACCTGCGCCAGGCGCCGTGATTGCGCATCTGGTCTGGGTCGATTAAGGCTGGAACTTGCTTGCCCCAACCCGGTTCGCCGGAAGTGAGCGGATTCGGCAGGTGATTCAACAGCAACGTGCGAATGGCGACCGCGAGATCCTGGGCGGATGGCAAAGCCGGCGGAACCGGTTCGGCGGCGAAGGCGGGGCAAGCCAGCACGATGGCGGCAAGAATCGAGATGGCAGATCGCATGAATGACTCCGCGACGGGATTGGCGAGAGGATAATACCGAATCGAAGCGGATTTGCGCAATGCCAGTTCAAAATGAGCTATCGCCTTGGTATCGACCCAACGTGCCGACGATGTAATCGCGCACCGCGGTGACGTCCACGCCGACGGCCAGATCCACGTTCGGCTTGCCGGCCGGTCGGGGCCGCGAGTCCACAACCAGCGCCCCCGTCGTCAATTCGCCGCGTGTTTCCACATCGGCATGCACGAGTTTCGTAGTAATCGCCTTTGGCAGCACCAGCGCGGCCACGCCCGAAACGTCCTTCAAATGAAATCCTTCGATGCCGTAAAGATTGGAACTGGCGCGAATGCCAAACGGCACGATCTTGCGCAGGAATTTGGACACGCGCGATTCGGGGCACGGCAGGTTCAGCAAGTCAGTCGGCGAGAAGATGATCTTGCGCATGACGTCGAGCGGAATCAACGTTAGCGGGATGCCGGAGCGCAGCACCGCCCGGGCGGAGTCCGGGTCGCAATAGAAATGGAATTCGGCGGCGGCGGTGGCATTGCCCGGCTCGTGCCAACTTCCGCCCAGGCTGATGAGCCGCTTGATCTGTGGCCCCACGCTCGGATCACGAGCCAGCGCCTGCGCGAGGACAGTCAAGGGACCGAGACAAACGACCGTGATCTCGCCCGGTTGTTTGCGGACAAGTTCGATGATCAGGCGATCGCTGGGTAAGGGGCTGTGCAGGCTGATTTCGGGAAAATTGGCGTTGCCGAGCCCGTCGGCGCCGTGCAGGCGGGTGCCGTCGATTTCGTATTCAACCTGAGGAGCGGCGCCCATCCGCGGCCAGCGCGGCGGGTCGATTTGTCCGACCAGCGTGTGAATATTGACGGTGGCCTGGAAGGCGGGCACGTTGCCGGCCGTGGCCGCCAGGGCCAAGACGTCCAGCCGGTCGTCCAACAGGGCCAAGGCAACGGCGAAGGCCGTGTCGATGCCGGGATCGGCGATCAGAATCACTTTCTGGGGCATCAATTGACTCCTTTCGGGAGCCTCAACTCGCCGGGCAAGCCCTCAGTTTCTCAAGGACCTCGGCGGCCTGGCCATTGTCGATGGTCGCCTCGGCCGAGCGCACGGCGGCGCGCGCATCGGAGGCGCGGGCGGCAGCCATCAGCGCAACGGCCGCGTTCGCGACAACCATGCGCCGGGCAGGGCCTTGGTTGCCGGCTAGCACCTCGCGGATGATCCGGGCGCTGTCTTTGGCATCTACGGCGATTAGATCACTGGTCTGACAGGGCTTCAGGCCAAAGTCTGCCGGCGTCCAATGTCCGCTCGTGATGCGCCCCTCGAACACGAACCGATACAATGTCGGAGACGACAGGCTCACTTCATCCAATCCGTCTTGCCCGCAAACCACATAAGCGGCACGCACGCCGAGATTCGCCAGCGCCCCTGCCATCGAATCGAGCAAATCCGGGCGACTCACTCCCAAGACCTGGAACGCGGCGCCTGCCGGGTTCGCCAATGGGCCCAAAAGGTTGAGCATGGTCCGCACGCCCAACCGCTTGCGCAGGGGAGCGACATTTTTCATCGCCGGGTGAAAATGCGGTGCGAAGCAAAACGCCATTCCGGCTCGTTCCAAACAACGTTTGGACCAATCAACACCCGCACGCACGGATAGCCCCAGCTCTTCGAGCACATCGGCG